>DATHVY010000231.1:0-11521 GCA_035461045.1 Planococcus sp. (in: firmicutes) | reverse complement strand
AGGATTTCTTTTGAGCGATCGTAAAGCAGCTTTGGATGTTGCATTAAAACAAATAGAAAAGCAATTCGGTAAAGGTTCTGTCATGAAATTGGGAGAAAAAAGTGACCGGAATGTATCATCGGTTTCCAGTGGTTCATTGGCGCTCGATTCAGCACTTGGAATAGGCGGGTACCCTCGTGGACGCGTAATCGAAGTATACGGACCTGAAAGCTCTGGTAAAACGACTGTTTCACTCCATGCGATTGCAGAAGTTCAGGCTATAGGCGGAACTGCGGCATTTATCGACGCAGAGCACGCATTGGATCCGGTTTATGCCCAAAATCTTGGCGTCAATATCGATGAACTGCTGTTGTCCCAGCCGGACACAGGAGAACAGGCATTGGAAATCACTGAAGCGCTTGTCCGAAGCGGCGCAGTGGATATCGTTGTTGTCGATTCAGTGGCAGCACTTGTTCCAAAAGCGGAAATCGAAGGAGAAATGGGAGATTCCCACATGGGGCTTCAAGCTCGTTTGATGTCTCAGGCTCTTCGTAAATTATCGGGGATCATCAACAAATCAAATACGATTGTTATCTTCATCAATCAAATTCGTGAAAAAATTGGCGTTATGTTCGGTAATCCGGAAACGACTCCGGGCGGACGCGCTTTGAAGTTCTATTCGTCTGTGCGCCTGGAAGTACGCCGTGCAGAAGCATTGAAATCCGGCACGGATATCATCGGTAACAGAACGAAGATCAAAATCGTGAAAAACAAGGTGGCACCACCGTTCCGTACAGCGGAAGTAGATATCATGTACGGCAAAGGAATCTCCCGTGAAGGTGAGATTGTGGATATTGGCTCAGAGTTGGATATCATCCAAAAGAGCGGTTCATGGTACTCGTATAACGAAGAACGCATTGGGCAAGGCCGTGAAAATGTCAAGCAGTTCCTCCTTAAGAACGTGGATATCCGCAATGATATTGCGGGTAAAATCCGGGACTCCTATGGCATGACTGCAGCTTCTTATACCATTGCGGCAAAGAAAGATGATCCTGCAGAGTTTGATCTTTTAGTCGATGAAAAAGAATAAGCTGGAAGCCGTTTCATAATATCCTGTTAAGTGAGCCGCAAAGCAGATGCTTTGCGGCTCTTTTTCAGCTCCGTCAGGGATATTCCGCATGGCTCCGTGGGTTGACACGACTTAAGACCAGCTATACAATTAAAATTGTATAATTTACTATTTTATATTCATTAATGGTGTGAAACAGCTTTCATTAATAATGAAGTATTTGAAAACAAGAATAGCAAGAGGAGGTGTCCGAATGGGTATTAACGAGATCATCTTCGCTTTGCTTGGTATCATCGTCGGTGTAGTTGTTGGGTATGTTGCTTTTAAAAGATCAAACGATTCCAAAATGGCAGGCGCCAGAAACTCTGCAGAGCAGATCATAGAAGATGCGAAACGTGAAGCAGAGGCGTCAAAAAAAGAAGCCTTACTGGAAGCGAAAGACGAAAATCATAAATTGCGTACTGAAACAGAATCTGAAATTCGGGAACGCCGAGGAGAACTTCAAAGACAAGAGAATCGGTTGTTGCAGAGAGAAGAAAATTTGGATCGCAAGGATGATGCTTTAAACAAAAGAGAAGCGGGTCTTGAACGCAAAGACGAAGCTCTCGCCGAAAAACAACAGCATATTGAACAGATGGAGAGCAAAGCTGAGGAACTGGTAGCAAATCAGCAGGCTGAAATGGAACGCATTTCCGCTTTGACCCGCGAAGAAGCGAAAGGGATCATACTGCAGCAGGTTGAAAGTGAACTTTCAACAGATATTGCCGTAATGATCAAAGACACGGAAGCGCGCGCAAAAGAGGAATCGGACAAAAAAGCCAAAAACATCCTATCATTGGCCATGCAGCGTTTTGCGGCAGACCATGTGGCAGAGACCACGGTTTCCGTAGTCAACTTGCCGAATGATGAGATGAAAGGGCGTATCATCGGCCGTGAAGGCCGAAATATCCGTACGCTAGAAACTCTAACCGGAATCGATCTGATCATTGACGATACGCCGGAAGCGGTAATTCTGTCAGGATTCGATCCAATCCGCCGCGAAACGGCGCGACTCGCGCTTGAGAAACTTGTCTCGGATGGACGAATTCATCCAGCGAGAATCGAAGAGATGGTTGAGAAGTCCAGACGTGAAGTGGATGAACAAATACGTGAAATTGGTGAACAGACCACATTCGATGTAGGCGTACATAACCTTCATCCGGATTTGATCAAAATCCTCGGTCGTCTTCGCTACCGTACAAGTTATGGACAGAATGTACTGAAACATTCCACTGAAGTGGCATTCCTGTCAGGGCTTATGGCTGCGGAGCTTGGCGAAGATGTAACGCTCGCAAGACGCGCCGGACTGCTTCATGACATCGGTAAAGCCATCGACCATGAAGTCGAAGGAAGCCATGTTGAAATTGGAGTGGAACTCGGAACGAAGTACAAAGAACATCCGGTTGTCATCAATTCAATCGCGTCCCACCACGGAGACACGGAAGCCACTTCCATCATATCCGTCATCGTTGCAGCGGCAGATGCATTATCCGCAGCGCGTCCGGGAGCGAGAAGCGAGACACTGGAAAACTATATCCGCAGACTGGAAAAACTCGAAGAAATTTCGGAATCCTACGAAGGAGTCGAGAAATCCTTCGCGATACAAGCTGGCCGGGAAATCCGCATCATGGTTCGTCCGGAACAGATTGATGATATGACCGCTCACAGACTCGCCCGCGACATCCGGAAACGGATCGAAGAAGAGCTGGATTATCCGGGACATATTAAAGTTACAGTCATTAGAGAAACAAGAGCAGTTGAATACGCAAAATAATAATAAGGAAGGCTTCGATGAATGTCTATTCAAAGAAGCCTTTTTCTTATGGAAAAAGGTGATGGGATGAAAATTTTATTTATTGGCGATATCGTAGGTTCGGTTGGAAGAGAAGCGCTGGAATCATATTTGCCGCGCTTGAAAAGAAAATATGCACCCGATGTAATCATCGCAAACGGCGAGAATGCAGCAGCTGGAAGAGGCATCACTGAAAACATCTATCAAGAGCTCCTGTTTATGGGAGTCGACATGATTACGATGGGCAATCATACGTGGGACCAAAAAGAAATCTTTGATTTTATCGATGACGTGGATTATTTGATCAGGCCTGCCAATTTTTCTTCCGAAGCTCCAGGAAGAGGCATGGCGACCATCACGAAGAACGGTCAAACCCTGTCCGTCATCAATTTGCACGGACGCGTCTTCCTGCCGCCGCACGATGATCCATTCCAAAAAGCGGACGAGCTACTGAAGGAAGCAAAGGCGATTTCCCCTTTGGTTTTCGTGGATTTCCATGCGGAAGCCACAAGTGAAAAAATTGCGATGGGCTGGCATTTGGACGGCAGAGCGTCAGTCATGGTGGGCACCCATACACATGTTCAAACAGCGGATGCGCGCATCTTGCCTGGAGGCACAGCATACATCTCGGATGTCGGCATGACCGGTCCATACGACGAAGTGCTGGGCATGTCGAAAGAATCAGTGTTGTACCGTTTTAAAACCAATATGCCGACCCGTTTCGAAGTGCCAAAAAAAGGCCGTCCGGTTGTCAGTGGATTCTTCACAGAGGTGGACGACCAAAGCGGTAAAGCCCTATCGTATGAACGCATCTATATTAACGAAGATTATCCATTCAAAAATTAAACTGCCGCTTCTTGACAATTCTCCGACAATTGAAGCACTCGCCTTGTAGAAAGCGCTATGTTTTCAGTATAATAAGGTATTGATTGAAAGGAGTTTTTCTTGTGAATGAAGAACAGCGATTACAGTCAAATCAAGTAAAGGCTTCTCCATCGGAAAAAAAGTCCGAAAAAGATTACAGCCAATACTTTCAAAGCGTTTATACTCCGCCATCATTGAAAGATGCTAAAAAACGCGGGAAAGAAGAAGTCTCTTATGTCGATAACTTTAAAATAGATCCACGATTTGAAAATATGGGCAATGGCCGGAAGTTTTATATCCGCACTTACGGCTGCCAGATGAATGAACACGACACGGAAGTCATCGCCGGCATTTTCATGCAGCTGGGCTATGAACTGACGGATTCTGTCCATGATGCCAACGTCATCCTGCTGAATACTTGTGCGATCCGAGAAAATGCGGAAAACAAAGTGTTTGGAGAGCTTGGCCATTTAAAGCCTTTAAAGCTGGAAAATCCGGATTTGCTGATCGGTGTTTGCGGCTGCATGTCGCAGGAAGAATCGGTCGTCACGAAAATCCTGAAAACGTACGACCAAGTGGACTTGATTTTTGGGACTCACAACATTCACCGTGTACCGGAAATTCTGAACGAAGCTTATATGTCGAAAGAGATGGTCATCGATGTGTGGTCCAAAGAAGGCGATGTGATCGAGAACTTGCCGAAAGTGCGAAAAGGCAAGATCAAAGCCTGGGTCAATATTATGTATGGCTGTGACAAATTCTGTACGTATTGCATCGTGCCGTACACGCGCGGCAAAGAACGTTCAAGACGGCCGGAGGATATCATCCAGGAAGTTCGTCATCTCGCAGCTCAGGGGTACAAAGAAGTGACGCTGCTAGGGCAGAACGTTAATGCTTACGGGAAAGACTTTGAAGACCTCACTTATCGCCTGGGAGATTTGATGGACGAGCTGCATAAAATCGATTTGGCTAGAATCCGTTTTACGACAAGCCACCCACGCGATTTCGACGATCATTTGATCGAAGTGTTGGCTCAAGGCGGGAATCTTGTCGACCATATCCATTTACCTGTACAATCAGGTTCGACGAGCATGTTGAAAATCATGGCCCGTAAATATTCGCGGGAACATTATATTGAACTTGTGGACAAAATCCGCCAAGCTATTCCAACGGTGAGTCTCACGACCGACATCATTGTCGGATTCCCGAACGAAACAGACGAGCAATTCGAAGAAACGCTTTCGCTCTATAAGGAAATCGGTTTTGAGATGGCTTTTACTTATATCTATTCGCCTCGGGAAGGCACGCCGGCAGCCAAAATGTCGGATAACGTGCCAATGGAAGTGAAGAAAGAACGACTTCAGCGTCTTAATGCAGTGGTCAACGAATATGCGGCCGCTTCCATGAAGAGATACCAAGACCAAATCGTCGAAGTGCTGGTTGAAGGAGAAAGTAAGAGGAATCCGGATGTGCTGTCCGGCTATACACCAAAGAATAAACTGGTGAATTTTGTCGGTCCGAAAACAATTGTCGGCCAATTGGCGAAAGTGAAAATTACGGAAACTAAAACATGGTCTTTGAACGGAGAACTTATCGAAGTGATCACAGGCCAAGAAGTGGGTGTCTAAGAGGATGACGTATACAAAAGATGAAATCATTGTCAAAGCTAAAGAAGTGGCGAACATGATCGCAGAAACAGAAGAAGTGGAATTCTTTAAGCGCGCAGAAGCGCAAATTAATGAAAATCAGCAGATTCGCGAGAAAATCGCCAGCCTGAAAAGCCTTCAAAAGCAAGCGGTCAACTTCCAGCATTACGGGAAAGAACGTGCACTGGAGCTGATTGAAGGGAAAATCCAGAAAATCGAAGAAGAAATTGACGGAGTCCCGATCGTACAGGAATTCAAGCAATCCCAGAACGATGTGAATAGATTGCTACAAATGGTATCAAATTCGATTGCCAACCAAGTGACCAACCAGATCATCCGTTCAACCGGCGGAGATTTGCTTCGCGGGGAAACCGGATCCAAAGTAAACAGCGGCTCATCTGGAAGCTGTTCATAAGAACCACATCAAGCTAATATCATAAAAAATACCGTGGACTCCGTGTCCGCGGTATTTTTTAATGGATAAAAGCAGTGAGTTCAACCTGCGGTGAACTTTGGACAATAACGGTTGTATCTTTGTTATAATGGGGAAATAAAGACTTGTATCCGAAAGAGGTTTGATAATGGCTCCTACACCGATGATCCAACAATATTTGCAAGTGAAATCGGATTATCAGGACGCGTTCCTGTTTTTCCGCCTAGGCGATTTTTATGAAATGTTTTACGACGACGCATTGAACGCATCACAAATACTTGAAATCACATTGACCAGCCGTGGAGGCAATGGCGATGAACGAATTCCGATGTGCGGGGTGCCTCATCATGCAGCCAAGAATTATATCGACGAATTGATTTCCAAAGGCCATAAAGTGGCAATTTGTGAGCAAGTGGAAGATCCGAAGATGACCAAAGGCATTGTGAAACGTGAAGTGGTCCGGCTTATCACCCCGGGCACACATACCGATGGCAAAAGCATCGATTCAAATTCGAACCATTTTATTGCAGCAGCTGAAGGAGTGGAAGAGGGCTTCAGTTTGACGTATATCGACATCAGTACCGGGGAAGCGACTGTTACTTACATTGCTGGAGAAGGAACTGCCTTGCTGCAGGAACTCGAATCGTTGCATATCCGTGAGTTGGTGGTGTCTGAGCAACTGTATCTCTTGTTTAATGAAACGGCTCAGGACCTTGTGCTGTCGATCGAGTCGATGGATTTTGACTATTCGACAGATGAAAGTTTGTTAGAGGATTGTCCTGAAGACCTTCAAGGAGCCTGTATCCGATTGTTAACGTACATTGCCCGGACGCAGCAGCAATCACTGCAGCATATTCAACGCTTCAAATTCAATGAAGCCGGCCAATTGCTGCAAATCGACTCGCATTCCAAGCGTAATCTTGAACTGCTGCAGTCGATCAGGGGCGGTGAGACAAAAGGCACGTTGCTGTGGCTTTTGGATGAAACGGTAACGGCAATGGGCAGCCGAAAACTGAAGCAATGGCTGCATCAGCCATTGGCCAACAAAATGAGGATCGAAAAACGGCAAGAGCTGGTCGCCGGACTGATTGACCGCTATTTTGTCCGCGCTGAACTGCAGCAACTGTTAAAAGAAGTCTATGATCTGGAACGGCTTTCTGGAAGAATCGCTTTCGGAAGCGCGAGTGGGAGAGATTTGGCGCAGCTTCGCAGTTCATTGGAAAAAGTGCCATCTATTGTTGAAGAACTAGCGAATTCAGGTATCGGCTCATTGGAACATCTAAGTGAAAACCTGGACCATTGCGGCGAAGTATGTGAGCTGCTGGAAGCGATTAGTGAAAATCCACCGATTTCTGCAAAAGAAGGCGGTGTGATTCGTGATGGATTTAACGATCAATTGGATGAGTACCGCTATGCATCCCGCAACGGCAAAGATTGGATCGCCCAATTGGAACAGCAGGAGCGTCAGCGGACGGGAATCCGCTCTTTGAAAATTGGCTATAACCGGATTTTCGGCTATTATATTGAAATCACAAAAGCGAATATGCATCTTGCCGACCTCGAGCGTTACGAAAGAAAACAGACCCTGGCCAATGCCGAGCGCTATATCACACCCGAATTGAAAGAAAAAGAAGTGCTGATTCTGACAGCGGAAGAAGAAAGCTTGAACTTGGAATATCAGTTGTTTGTCGGAATTCGAGAAGAAGTGAAACAATATATCACACGCATTCAAAACTTAGCCTCGAAGTTAAGTGAACTGGATGTAGTCATGAGTTTTTCCGGAGTGGCAGAGAAATATCGGTTCGTCAAACCGGAATTTAACGATTCCAAGGAAATCTCGATTATTGAGGGGCGCCATCCCGTTGTCGAAAAAATGTTGAATAAACAACATTATGTTCCGAATGATTGCGTTTTGAGCAACGAACGCAATATGCTGTTAATCACAGGGCCGAACATGTCAGGTAAAAGTACGTATATGAGACAAGTCGCGTTGACTATCGTACTGGCTCAGATCGGCAGTTATGTGCCAGCGGAATCGGCCAGTTTGCCCATCGTTGATCAGATTTTCACACGAATTGGGGCGGCGGATGATTTAGTGTCCGGCCAAAGTACGTTCATGGTGGAAATGCTTGAATCCCAATATGCCATTTCGCATGCAACCGAGCGCAGTCTGCTTCTGTTCGATGAAATCGGACGAGGCACATCCACGTATGATGGGATGGCACTTGCGCAATCGATGATCGAATATATACATGAAAACATCGGGGCCAATACGCTATTCTCGACGCATTACCACGAACTGACTTCGCTTGACAAATCTTTGGACAAATTAAAGAATGTCCATGTTGCTGCGATGGAGCAATCCGGCAAAGTGGTTTTCCTGCACAAAGTAAAGGATGGTCCGGCGGATAAAAGTTACGGCATCCACGTTGCCGAATTGGCCAATCTGCCGCAGCCGATCCTGAAGCGGGCACGCGAATTGCTGAAATCGTTTGAAGAAGAACGGAAGCAGGGCGTGCCGCATGTGGAACAATTATCGTTTTTCGATGAACGTGACAGGGACCGGGACGAAGTGGTTCAATCCATTGCAGAAGTCCAGGTGGCTTCGATGACGCCGCTTCAAGCTTTGCAATTATTGAATGAACTGCAGATGAAACTGAACGGGGAGGAATGATCCATGGGACTGATCCGATTGATGGACGAGCCTTTATCCAATAAGATTGCCGCAGGGGAAGTGGTCGAACGGCCAAGTTCTGTCGTAAAAGAATTGGTTGAAAACGCCATTGACGCAAAAAGTTCCAAGGTCGAAGTGCTGCTGACAGAAGCAGGGTTAACTTCCATCCAAGTGATTGACGACGGTGCAGGAATGGATGCGGAAGATGCGATGCTGTCGTTTTCACGGCACGCCACGAGTAAAATCGCCAATGAGCATGATCTGTTCAGAATTCGTACACTCGGATTCAGAGGAGAAGCGTTGGCCAGTATTGCATCCGTCTCTAAAGTGACTTTGCAGACCTCGAACGGAGAAGAAGGTTCTTTTATCCAACTGGAAGGCAGCAGAATCATTGAACAAAGGTCGGGTGCCCTGCGCAAAGGGACGGATATCCGGATCGATCAGCTTTTTTTCAATACACCTGCCAGATTGAAATACATGAAAACCTTGCAGACGGAACTCGGACATACGATAGACTTGATGAACCGATTTGCACTAAGTTATCCGGGAATCGCCTTCACATTACGCCACGATGGTCGAACGATTCTGCAAACTACCGGAAGCCGGGAAATCCAGCGGGTTCTTTCGGACATATACGGGATTTCCATCGCTAAAAAGATGGTGCCATTTGAAGGTGAATCGCAGGATTATCGGGTTTCAGGGTTCGCCTCATTGCCGGAAGTGACAAGAGCCAATAAAAATTACATTTCCCTTTTCGTCAATGGCCGTTGGGTGAAGCATTATGCGATTGCGACAACCGTACATAAGGCGTATCATACTTTTCTTCCATTGGAACGCCAGCCGATTGTCGTACTGAATATCGAAGGAGACCCTTATTTGACAGATGTCAACGTGCATCCTTCTAAACAGCAGATCCGTCTGAGCAAAGAAAAGGAATTAATGGAATTGATTCATGCGACCATCCGGACAGCGATCAGTTCAGCGGTGCGGGCTCCTCTTGCGGAAAAGCCCAAGCCGAGAAAACAAGTGCCCACTAAACAGCTTGATATATGGAAAAGTTCTTATACGGTGCAGGAGTCACCGGTGGCACCACCACAAAACTTCTCCGGAGTCTCCCCAAACCTTGAGCCCCAACATGAAGCTGTAGAAGAGGAGAAGTTTGAAGTGGAACGGGAACCTGTTGTGGAAGAAACACCTCAATTTCCTGAACTGGATGTGGTGGGGCAAATTCATGGCACCTATATCGTGGCGCAAAGCCACGATGGGTTTTATTTGATCGACCAACATGCGGCACAAGAGCGGATTAAATACGAGTTTTTCCGGGAAAAAGTCGGAGAAGTGGACATCAGTGAGCGGCAAGCATTGTTGCTGCCGCTGACACTTCACTATAGCCGGGACGAAGCTGTCAGGCTAAAAGAATCAATGGAAGTACTGGTTGAAAGCGGGGTCTTTCTTGAAGAGTTCGGAGATACCTCATTTATCGTCAGAGAACACCCGACTTGGTTTCCTTCAGGTTTTGAGCTGGAGATTATTGAGGAATTGATCGAGCAAGCCTTGAATGACCGGAAACTGGACATCAAAAAGCTGCGTGAAGATGCGGCGATCATGATGAGTTGTAAACGATCCATTAAGGCCAACCACTTCCTTCAAAAACATGAAATGGAAAAGCTGATCGGTGACTTGAAAGCTGTGGAGCAACCTTTCACTTGCCCGCACGGACGACCGGTGATCATTCATTTCAAAACGTATGAAATTGAGAAAATGTTTAAACGAGTGATGTGAAAATCGAGTAATGAACGATAATCTGCAAGTTTAATAATGTCTCTATTTGGAAAAGGAGTGTTCGGATGAAAACAACGAAAAACTTTCTGAAAGCTCGGGACAATCATGAAATCTATTATGAAATTTACGAGCCGGCAGAACCGAAAGCACACGTACACATATTGCATGGAATGGCCGAGCATATCTCCAGATATGAAGAATTTGCAGAACATCTGGTAAAAAACGGATTTGCCGTATCCGGCCATGACCAAAGAGGTCACGGCCGAACTTCAGAGCGGAATGGCGCAGCCGGCTTTTTTGCAAAAGAGGATGGCTTTGACTTAATTGTGGAAGATAGCCGCCAAGTGATGAAGGCCGTTCAAGAACAATTAGGCGATCTGCCGCTGATCCTTTTCGGCCACTCGATGGGATCATTTGTTGCGAGGCGCTATATTCAATTATACAGTCCTGAAATCAGCAAGGTGGTTCTGTCGGGAACTGGCGGGGATCCTGGATTATCAGGGCAGGCAGGTCTCGCGTTTGCGGTTCTTTCAGCGAAAAAAGGCGGCAAAGAAAGTTCAAATCCGATGCTGGGGAAATTGACATTTGGCAGTTTTGCTAAGCAATTTGCAGAAGAAGAATCCGAATATGCCTGGTTGAGCCGTGATACTTCGGAAGTGGCGAAATACGAAAACGACGATTTATGCGGTTTTGCCATGACAAACCAATTTTACGTAGATTTGTTCACCGGAATAGCACGGATTAACAAGAAGAAAGAAATTGATGAAATTCGCAAAGATCTTCCGGTTTTCTTGATTAGCGGTTCGGAAGATGCTGTTGGCGACAATGGCAAGGGGGTTTTTCAAACGGCGCAGCAGTATCAGCAGGCAGGGTTGAAAAACATCCGGGTATACCTGGTTGAAAATGCCCGCCATGAAGTGCTTCACGAATTGGACAAGGAAGTGAACTATTCCATCATTGCGGAATGGATGATGGAAAATGATTGATGTTCTGGCAATCGTCGGCCCGACTGCTTCGGGAAAAACCGCACTCAGCATCAAAATGGCTGAGGAGTTGAATGGAGAAATCATCAATGGCGATTCCATGCAGGTCTATAAAGAAATGTCGATCGGCACTGCGAAGATCACTCCGGATGAGATGAAGGGCATTCCGCATCATTTGTTGGATATCAAAGATCCAGCAGAAGCTTTTTCTGTGGCGGAATATCAGCAGTTGGTCCGAAAGAAAATCGAGGAAATTCAGA
>DATHVY010000230.1:0-2070 GCA_035461045.1 Planococcus sp. (in: firmicutes) | reverse complement strand
TCGCCTTGATAACGTTGTTTATCGTTTAGGTCTTGCGCGCACTCGTCGCCAAGCTCGTCAAATCGTAAACCACGGTCACATCCTTGTTGATGGCAAACGCCTTGACATCCCGTCATACAGCGTAAAACCAGGACAAACGATCACTTTCCGTGAAAAATCAAACAACCTTGATGTTGTTAACGAAGCGATTGAAGTGAACAGCTTTGTTCCTGAATACGTTTCAGTTGACGCTGAGAAAAAAGAAGGAACTTTTGTACGTTACCCAGAACGCAGCGAATTGTCTGCAGAAATCAACGAACAGTTGATCGTTGAGTACTACTCACGTTAATCTTCTTATTACCGAAAACCTTTCGCATATGCGGAAGGTTTTTTGTTTGTGTTAAACTGTTAAAAACGGAGGTGTCATCGCTGTGCGAATTATTTCGATATGTCCAAGCAATACCGAATTACTCGGATTTCTCGGTGCTGAACATTTATTGGTCGGCATTGATGATTTTTCTGATTGGCCAAAACAGATTAGCCACTTGCCAAAGCTCGGACCTGATTTATCCATCCGGATGGATGAACTGGAGGCGTTGGAACCTGACTTGGTCTTAGCCTCCCTTAGTGTGCCAGGTATGGAGAAGAATGTGGATGAACTCGTTAAACGAAAAATTCCTCATCTCGTGCTGGATCCGCAAACACTGGAAGAAATCGGACAAGACCTTTTAGTGGTTGGAGAAGCTGCCGGCATTGATGCCACTCCAGTTCACGCTGAATTTTTAGCGGTAATAGAAGAGATCAAGCAACGATCCGCTAAAGCCGAATCGCGCCCTTCCCTTTACTGGGAGTGGTGGCCAAAACCGATATTCACCCCTGGAGGCGTGAATTGGCTCACACAAATAAGCCATATAACTGGCGCGGAAAATGCTTTTGAAGACATCAACTCGGCCAGCATCCAAACTGATTGGGATGATGTCCGGAAACGGAACCCCGATTATATTTTACTGGCATGGGTCGGCATCATGACATCAAAAGTAAAGCCCGCACTTGTCCGAAAACGGCCAGGGTCGGAAGAAATGAAAGCCTATGAACAGATTCATATAATGGAAGAAGAATTGTTCTGCCGTCCTTCCCCTCGCCTGATAGAAGGCGCTATCAAGCTCGGCAAACTGATCCATCCTGAACTTTATAATGATATGGAACTTCCTGAGTTTATCCGTAAAGTTAACGTGTAGCCTCTTTTATCTTAGCTTTTAGCTGGTCGCATATGCGGCCAGCTTTTTAGTGTTGTTCAACTCATGCGTCAGTAGCTCATTCTAAAAAATTTCTTAACAGGCACTTTTCGATTCTAATCAAGCACTTATGCAATTTCATCAGGCTAATCATTGATGCCTATCCGCTTTTCGGCTTCGGGGAAGGCTTTCGTCGCGAGCCAGGCAGCTGCGCCGCCCGTCTCACGACTTCGCCCACCCGGGGACGCCGATTCGCTGGATGGTGGGGTTCTGATCTTTGGTGGAGGTGGATTGGAGCTTCACGTTCTGATAGGGAAAGTTTTAAGCAGTGTCTGCTGGTCGCTAAGCGCCCAGCTTCTTGAAAAATTTTCATCTACACCCCAGGATGAATTCTTAACAGGCACTTTCCACTTCCACCCCTTCAACAAGCACTTTCGAGCTTTCATCAGGCACTTTCTTGCTCTCAACCAGCACCTTCACTTTCTTCCGGCACTTTTCGATTCCTATCAGGCACTTCCATTCCTTCAACAGGCACATCACGAAATCCGGCTTGAAAAATCCACCCCTTAACAACAAAAAACGGCTGAACCGCACAGGCGATCAGCCATCTCCCTTTAGAAGTCCATTCAATTAGAAGTCAACACCACAATCCCATCCACCAAAACTTAGCACCACACCCTCCAGCTGAAGCGGCGTCCCGGGGTAGCTGAAGCCAGGAGACAACCAGCGAATGCTGGCTGGCTCATGGCGGGAAGCTTCCCCTAAGCCGCAAAGCGGATGAGCATATTCAGCATCCTATGAAGCGGATCAGATGATTCAACAGGTGTTTTTCCATCTAAAGAAAGCGAGAAGGATT
>DATHVY010000229.1:0-2130 GCA_035461045.1 Planococcus sp. (in: firmicutes) | reverse complement strand
CATGGTTGTTTATTCGGGACATGAAGGCGGCAGCGAAGAACGGGATGCCGTTTTGGAGTTTGTAAAGCAATTGCCGCAAACCTCCTATAATGTTGCTCAATACGCCTTTATCAATCAACCTCATTCACCGCCATTTCTTCTGGCCATCGAAAAAAAGCGTTCAACGGATTAAACCGTCGAGCGCTTTTTCATTTCTTCGGCAATGAGCCGGAAGGTGTTCAGTTTATCTTTAAAATCATAGGCGACAGATACAAGCATCACTTCATTCGCTTCGTATGCTGCTGCCAGCTCTTCCAATCGGTCTGCGACTTGTGCCGGTGTGCCGACAATCATCCGCTTTCGATTTTCTTCGACCAGCAGGCGTTCGAACTTGCTGTAGGGATAGGTCATGGCTTTTTCAGGAGGCGGCGTTCCTTTGGAGGGCATGCCCTGTGCGAACATGCACAGCGATAAATCCAGAGACGATGCAACACGCTCCGCCTCTTCCTCGGTTTCCTGGCATACCGCAAATATGGCGACACCGGAATAAGGCTTGCTTCCTTCAAACGGTTGAAACGTTGCTTTATATTGCCTGGCAAATTCCGCTCCGCCTTCTCCATTGATAAATTGCGCAAACATATAAGGAAGACCTTTTTCCGCGGCGAGTATCGCGGAGTTGGAACTCGAACCCAGCATCCAGATGGGCGGTGCACTTTTTGTCAGTGGAGTCGCTGCCATTCCATAATAATCATGGTCTTCCGGGATAGAATCTGTCAAATACATGCGCAAATCATCCACCTGCGCTGGAAAATTATTCATATTGCGAGCCTTGCCATCATTCAAGGCAAAAGAAGCCCTTGGCATTCCACCTGGCGCCCTTCCCACTCCGGCATCGATTCGTCCTGGATGGAGTGCTTCGAGCAGCTTGAAATTCTCAGCCACTTTAAAAGCTGAGTAATGGGTCAACATGACCCCGCCAGAACCAAGGCGGATTGTGTCAGTAACTGCCCCCAAATGGGCAAGCAGAATTTCAGGCGAGGAGCCTGCCAACGTTTTCGCATCATGATGTTCAGATACCCAGAATCGGGTGTATCCCCATTGTTCTGCTTTACGGGCAAGAATCGCGGTTTGTTTCAAGGCTTCCTCGGCAGTATCGCCTTCAGAAATGGGAGATTGATCAAGAATGCTGATTTTCAAATCCATCAATCCTCCTTTTGGAACATGCATGACTCAATCAACTACATACCCGAGTGAACGCATCCTATTTTGAACAAAGGACTGCATTTCGGCAAAAATGTCCTCTTTTTCGGGTTCCTGCATCAAGTCGTGCTGACAATCGGCCCATTCTTTAAAACAATATTGTTTTAAGTGCTGCTGGTTTAGCCAATTTTTGGCCGCTGAGGTATCCGATATTCCATCTTTTTCTCCCGTGTGGACCGAGACTGGAATAACCGGAAACTTTTCTTTGATCAGCATCGTTTGTTTCATATAAGATTGTAGGTCATGATACCATTTTACAGTGACCATCGAATTGAACATTTCGTCATTGCCTTCTGTATCGATCACTTCCTGGCTTCGCGTCAGATGGCGTGTTTTAATGTCATGATCGATTTTCATATTGGCCGTTAATTTATGTATACTCGTCAACGCATTTGAGATTTTAGAAGGTGTTTTCACCAAATTCAGCCACGGTGAGGTGAAAATGGCTCCAGCGACGTCCACTTTGGATTTGCTCAGCACATTCATCGCAATGGTCGCACCCATACCATGCGCAATGACAAATACCGGCAATTCATCTTTCAATCCCACTTTGATGGTCACTGCCACGGTTTTTTCATAGTCAGTGAAGGATTCGCGATGAGCGGATTCCTTCAAACTTTCGGTTCCATGCCCCGGCAAGTCCGACATGATGACATGAAAACCTTTGGAGCGCCATTGCTCAATTTGCCAGGCATATCTGCGGTGATGTTCATAAGCACTGTGAACCATTACGATTACAGCTTTTGCTTGTTCTGTTGATTCCCATTTCCACATCAGATCATCTCCTTCGCTACCATGAAGTAAAGAGTTTCATTCATTTGACCTTTACGTCGAATTTGGTAGGATTATAGAATATCTTATCTTTATTGAAGGAGTTTTTCCATGATTTAT
>DATHVY010000228.1:0-1619 GCA_035461045.1 Planococcus sp. (in: firmicutes) | reverse complement strand
GATTTTTTAGCCACGTTTACGCCTCCCTCACGTTTACTTTTGGAACGGCATTCCGAATTGTGTTAATAACTCACGAGCTTCTTCATCAGAGTTCGCAGTTGTTACAATTACGATGTCCATACCGCGTACTTTGTTAACTTTGTCATAATCGATTTCAGGGAAGATTAATTGTTCTTTCACGCCAAGTGTATAGTTACCGCGTCCGTCGAACGATTTCGTCGAAACGCCACGGAAATCACGTACACGTGGAAGTGAGATTGCAACCAATTTATCCAGGAAGTCATACATACGCTCTCCGCGCAATGTAACTTTACAGCCGATTGGCATACCTTCACGAAGACGGAAGCCAGCGATGGATTTTTTAGCTTTAGTGACAACTGGTTTTTGTCCAGTGATCGTTTGTAGTTCTTCAACTGCTGAGTCAAGTGACTTAGTGTTTTGAACAGCTTCACCAACACCCATGTTGATGACGATTTTATTGACAGTAGGCACTTGCATTACTGATTTATATTCAAACTTGCTCACTAGAGCAGGAGTGATTTCATTCACATATTTTTCTTTTAGGCGGTTCATGTGTGTACCTCCCTTCATTCAGGAATTTTATTTATCTAGAATTTCACCGGATTTTTTTGCAACACGAACTTTTTTACCATCTTCAACCTTATATCCAACACGAGTCGGCTCGCCTGATTTAGGGTCAAGTAACATTACGTTAGAAACGTGAATTGCTGCTTCTTGGCTGACAATTCCACCTTGTGGGTTTGCCTGGTTCGGTTTTGTATGCTTCTTGATGATGTTGACACCTTCTACAAGCACACGATCATTCTTAGGTGTAGCAGTCAAAACAACGCCTGTTTTGCCTTTGTCTTTGCCTGAGATCACCTTAACTGTATCGCCTTTTTTTACATGCATTCTGTCGCACCTCCTTGGTATGGCACATTGATTTATTAAAGAACTTCAGGAGCAAGTGAAACGATCTTCATGAAGTTGTTGTCACGTAGTTCACGTGCAACAGGTCCGAAAATACGTGTTCCGCGTGGACCTTTGTCGTCACGAATAATAACACATGCATTTTCATCAAACTTGATATAAGTACCGTCTTTACGGCGAGCTCCGCTTTTCGTGCGAACGATGACAGCTTTGACAACTTCACCCTTCTTGACAACGCCACCTGGTGTTGCTTTTTTCACGGTACAAACGATTACGTCACCGATGTTTGCAGTCTTGCGACCAGAACCACCAAGTACTTTAATCGTCAATACTTCACGAGCACCCGAGTTGTCTGCAACTTTTAAACGACTTTCCTGTTGGATCACTTAGGTAACCTCCCTCCGGAATTTCTTATGTTCCGAAATTATTTAAATTAGATGATAACCGCTTTTTCAACGATTTCCAATACGCGGAAACGTTTTGTAGCTGATAGCGGGCGAGTTTCCATGATGCGAACGATGTCGCCCATTTTCACTTCATTTTGCTCGTCATGAGCTTTATATTTCTTAGAGTATTTTACACGTTTGCCATAGAATGCGTGCTTCTTTTGAGTTTCAACCATTACTGTAACGGTTTTGTCCATTTTGTCAGACACAACACGGCCTGTGTATACTTTGCGTTGGTTACGC
>DATHVY010000227.1:0-9332 GCA_035461045.1 Planococcus sp. (in: firmicutes) | reverse complement strand
CGCCCGGTTGAACGTCAACAAGTCGATTACTTGAAACAACGGGTTGGCAATTCCAAGAAACACAACCGGAACGGCGTAAACGATGACTTCTTTATACATGTCACGGAGTCTGATATCATAGGATTCACCTGAATTACGCAGCAAGTCATCGTATTCCGGCTTTTTCTTTTTCCAGTAATAATACAAAACCACAAGTCCGCCCAATGCACCAACAAACGCGGAAAGTACAGCAAATTGGATCGCCGTATTCGCTGTACCTCCAAAAATGTTCAAAACGACATACGCGCCGCCTAGCAGGAACAGGATGCGGACAATCTGCTCGATCAGCTGGGAAACAGCCGTCGGCATCATATAATTATTTCCTTGGAAGAATCCGCGCAGCAGACTCATGAACGGGACGGCGATCAATGCGAAGCTGACCCACTGAATCACTTCCGTCACATCTTCTACCGTATGGATTTTTTCATCTCCCGCAATAATCACTCGAGCTAATGGCTCTGCGAAAAGATAGAGAATCAGAAATGAAACAAAACCGGTGATCAACATGGTAATGAGGCCCGAACGCAACAATCTTCTGCCGGTTTCATAATCTTCTAATGAATTGTACTTGGCTACAAACTTGGAAATGGCAATTGGCGCTCCGGATATTGCAAGAGCCAGCATAAGGTTGTATGGTATGTATGCGTATTGATAAAGCCCGATATTCTCTTCACCAACCATGCTGTAGAATGGGATGATATAAATAACACCGAGAATTTTTGATAGAAATAAACCTAATGTTAAAATTGCGGTTCCTTTGATAAGTGTCGACATTTTGCACTTCCTGACTAGTTCATTGTAAAATCAATCTACACGATAGTTTACACCTTTCCAGAAAATTACTCAATGAGTTTTCGCGCTTGCGAAGGGCTCAAAGAAAATAGAAAGCGAGTTTTATAATATGTATGACGTAATTATTATCGGCGGAGGTCCATCCGGTTTGATGGCCTCGATTGCTGCCGCTTCACGAAACCAGAAGGTTCTCTTGATCGAAAAAGGAAAAAAGCTCGGCAAGAAGCTGATCATTTCCGGAGGAGGCCGCTGCAACGTAACGAACCGCCTCTCTCTTGACGAAATTGTGAAACATATCCCAGGGAACGGTCGTTTTCTCCATAGCCCCTTCTCTGTCTTCAATAACGAGGACATCATCCGCTTTTTTGAAGGCTTGGGCGTGGCTTTGAAGGAAGAAGACCATGGCCGCATGTTCCCGGTTTCCGACCGGGCACAGGACGTGGCAGAAGCGATGTTCAAGGAAATGGCCCGCTTGAATGTTGAAATCAAGCTGGAATCACCCGTCAAGAAGCTGCTGATGACTGATGAAAAAGTCACGGGCGTGCGCCTTCATTCCGGTGAAGAATTTACCGCGAAATCCATCGTTGTCGCAGTTGGCGGCAAAGCGGTGCCGCAAACCGGTTCGACCGGCGACGGCTATCCGTGGGCCGAAAAAGCCGGACACACCGTGACGGACCTTTACCCGACTGAAGTTCCATTGCTGTCGAAAGAACCGTTTATCGTCAGCCGCGAACTGCAAGGCTTGGCCCTGCGCGATACTGCAGTATCCGTTTTAAATGGAAAGGGCAAAACGCTGGTCACCCACCAAATGGATATGCTGTTCACCCATTTCGGCTTGAGCGGACCCGCTGTGTTGCGATGCAGCCAATACGTCGTCAAAGAAATGAAAAAAAATGGCGGTAGTCCCGTCCTTGTGCACATCAACTCACTTCCTGACCATAATGCGGAATCCGCATTTCAGGTGTTGTTCAAGATGATGAAAGAGGATCCGAAAAAATCGATGAAAAATGTCTGGAAAAGTTTTGCACAAGAACGCTGGCTGCTGTTCCTGCTTGGGCGTGCCGGCATTGATCCAAGTATGACGGGCGCCGAGCTTCCAAGTGAAAAAGTACGGTCCATGGCCACGCAGTTGACTGGCTTTACGATGAATGTCAATGGCACCCAATCGATCGAAAAAGCGTTTGTAACCGGCGGCGGTGTCTCGATCAAAGAAATCCAGCCGAAAACGATGGCTTCTAAAATTAAGCCAGGCTTATACTTCTGTGGTGAAATTTTGGATATTCACGGCTATACCGGCGGCTATAACATCACTTCCGCCCTTGTCACCGGCAACGTCGCCGGCAGAAGCGCAGCAGACTTTGCAAAAACCGTATAAGGATAGATTAGGATGCCGTTCGCCCCTGCGAACGGCTTTTGTATGTGTTGAAAAGACCCCTTCACAGACTCGAATGCAGGCATTTCGCAGGCGAAATGCGACAAACCCGAATTTGTTTGCGATCCTATCATTTTATTTGCGATATTTGCGATTTGTTTGCGATCTTTAGAATTTGTTTGCGATTTCAAGGAGTTTATTTGCGATATTCAAATTTTATTTGCGTAACCACCAAAAAACAGCCTGACCGGCAAATGGCGGTCAGGCTGTATCTAACTTTTAACCAATTACCACGTTCACCAGTCTGCCTGGGATCGCGATCACTTTGCGGATCTGTTTGCCTTCCGCGGCTTTTTGAATGGCTTCATCTGCCAAGGCTGCTGTTTCCAGCTCCTCTTTCGTGCTGTCTTTTGCAAGAAGAAGTTTCGTCCGCAGTTTGCCGTTCACTTGGATGACCACTTCGATTTCATCTGAAACCATTTTGGCCTCATCGTAAGTCGGCCAGCTTTCATACGTGATGGATTCGCTGTGTCCAAGCTGCTCCCACAGTTCTTCCGCAACGTGAGGTGCAATTGGCGACAGCAATTTCACGAAGCCTTCCACGTATTCTTTCGGAATCGACTGGACTTTATAGCCTTCATTGATGAATACCATCATCTGCGAAATTGCGGTATTGAAGCGCAATCCTTCGAAATCATCCGTCACTTTTTTAACTGTTTGGTGGTAGATTTTGTCCATGCTGCCATCGTTTTTGCCGACAACTTTCGAACTTAACGTGCCTTCTTCCACCAGCAAGCGCCAAATGCGGTCCAGGAATCGGCGTGAACCGTCCAAGCCGTTTGTCGACCAGGCGATGGAAGCTTCAAGCGGTCCCATGAACATTTCATACATGCGCAGCGTGTCCGCTCCGTGGCTTTCGATCACTTGATCCGGATTGACGACATTGCCTTTGGATTTGGACATTTTTTCGTTGCCTTCCCCAAGGATCATTCCTTGGTTGAACAGTTTCTGGAACGGCTCTTTCGTAGCTACCACTCCGATATCGTAAAGCACTTTATGCCAGAAACGCGCGTACAGCAAATGAAGCACTGCGTGTTCTGCGCCTCCAATATAAACGTCGACCGGCAACCAGCGTTTCAATAGTTCCGGATCGGCAAGCGCCTCTTCGTTGTTCGGATCGATATAGCGCAAATAATACCAGCAACTTCCCGCCCATTGCGGCATCGTGTTGGTTTCGCGGCGGCCCTTCATGCCGGTTTCCGGGTGAACCACGTTGACCCAGTCCGTAATATTGGCAAGCGGCGACTCGCCTGTGCCGCTCGGTTTGATGTCTTTCGTGACCGGCAACACCAACGGCAAGTCCTTCTCTTCCACCGCTGTCATCGTACCGTCTTCCCAGTGGATGATTGGAATCGGCTCTCCCCAGTAACGCTGGCGGCTAAACAGCCAGTCGCGCAGACGGAACGTGATTTTCTTCTCGCCAAAACCTTTTTCCACAAGCCAGTCAATAGCTTCTGCAATCGCTTCGGTTTTATTCAACCCGTTCAGGAAGTCCGAATTGATCAGTTCCCCGTCACCAGCGTATGCTTCTTCATCTATATTTCCGCCAGACACCACCTCAACGATTGGCAGTTCAAACTGCTTCGCAAACTCATAATCGCGCTCATCGTGTGCTGGAACGGCCATGATGGCACCCGTTCCGTAGGTAGCGAGAACATAATCGGCAATCCAGATCGGCATCTTCTCGCCGCTTGCAGGATTCACCGCGTAGGCGCCAGTGAAGACGCCGGATTTGTCTTTCGCCAAGTCGGTGCGCTCGAGATCACTTTTCGTTTTCACGTCGTCGATGTATTTCTCGACTGCCTGTTTTTGTTCTTCAGTGGTAATGGAACCCACCAATTTATGCTCCGGTGCCAATACCGCGTATGTAGCTCCGAAAATCGTATCCGGACGTGTCGTGAACGCACGGAATGAATGCTCCGTATCTGCGATCTGGAATTCCAGTTCCGCCCCTTCAGATCGTCCGATCCAGTTGCGCTGCATGTCCTTCAAGCTTTCCGGCCAGTCCAGTTCGTCCAAGTCTTCCAATAAACGGTCCGCGTATTCTGTAATGCGCAACACCCATTGGCGCATCGGACGGCGCTCGACCGGATGGCCACCGCGCTCTGATACTCCGTCTACCACTTCTTCGTTGGCAAGAACGGTGCCAAGAGCTGGACACCAGTTTACAGCTACTTCATCAACATATGCCAAGCCTTTATTGTAAAGCTGGATAAAAATCCATTGCGTCCACTTGTAATAAGAAGGGTCGGTCGTATTGATTTCCCGGTCCCAATCATAGGAAAATCCTAGCTCCTGGATTTGGCGTTTGAATGTAGCGATGTTTTTCGCCGTGAATTCCGCCGGATCGTTACCGGTATCCAATGCATATTGCTCAGCGGGAAGGCCAAACGCGTCCCAGCCCATCGGATGCAGCACATCGAATCCTTGCATGCGCTTCATGCGGCTCAAAATATCAGTTGCCGTATACCCTTCCGGATGCCCCACGTGCAGGCCTGCTCCTGATGGGTACGGGAACATATCCAATGCATAGAATTTCGGTTTGGCAGGATCGTCCTCCAATTTGAACGTCTTGTTTTGCTCCCAATATTTTTGCCATTTCTTTTCTACTGTCTTGTGTTTGAATGTCATTTCCAGTCCTCCTCAAAATAAAAACTCCCGTCCCTTGTAAATAAGGGACGGGAGTTTCCCGCGGTACCACCCAAATTAGCGGTTGCCCGCTCAACTTGACTCCTTAACGCGGAAAACGGTGCATCTGCACTGACTCCAAGGCGAGTTCGACCGATTTATCCACCGGCTTGCACCTCCCGCCGGCTCTCTGAAGAATAAATGTAATCTACTGATCCTCTTCGTTGTCATTTACTATTAGTTCTTATTTTAGACGAGACGCTGTTTTTTCGCAATAGCGCGTTATGAGACTTTGACGTTATCCGTATTCAACGGTGCATCCGTCGAATCCAGAATGTCCTGGACAGTGAAGCCTTCGAACACTTCCGACAGCACAAGGCCGCTTTCTGTCACTTCAATCACGGCACGTTCCGTAATGATTTTGTTGACGACCGCTTTGCCCGTCAACGGCAAATCGCATTGCTTTTTGATTTTCGCAGATCCGTCTTTCGACACGTGGTCCATGATGACGATGACTTTTTTGGCACCGTGCACCAAGTCCATTGCGCCGCCCATGCCCTTGATCATTTTGCCCGGAATCATCCAGTTGGCCAAGTCTCCGTTTTCAGCCACTTCCATGCCGCCTAGAATCGCCACATCGATATGGCCTCCGCGGATCATTGCAAACGACTCAGCACTCGTGAAAAATGAAGAACCGGGAATCGTTGTGACCGTTTCCTTGCCGGCATTGATCAAATCCGGATCCACTTCGCTCTCAGTCGGATAAGGACCGATTCCAAGAAGTCCATTTTCGGATTGCAGCACGACACTCTTATTATCGGAAATGAAGTTCGCCACCAAAGTCGGCATGCCGATTCCTAGGTTGACGTAATCACCGTCTTTGATTTCTTTTTCAGCGCGTTTTGCGATGCGTTCTCTCACCAATTGTTTATCCACTGTTTTCCCCGCCCTTTCCATTCTATCGTGTTGTCAGTCTCTCAATGCGTTTTTCCTGTTTGGCTTGAAGCAATCCTTGCACATAAATGCTAGGCGTCTGCACGTGATTCGGATCGATGTCCCCGATTTCTACGATTTCTTCCACTTCCGCAATCGTCACCGCTCCCGCAGCTGCCGCGAGTGGATTGAAATTCTGGGCGGTCTTATTGTAAACCAGGTTCCCCATTTTATCGGCTTTATGTGCCCGTACAAGAGAGAAGTCCGCTTTTAGCGCGTGTTCCAGCACATGTTCTTTGCCGTTGAATTCACGTATTTCTTTTCCTTCTGCAATCAGTGTACCGACTCCTGCCGGTGTGAAAAACGCCGGAATGCCAGCTCCGCCAGCCCGCATTTTCTCCGCAAGTGTGCCTTGCGGCGTCAATTCCACTTCAATTTCGCCGGATAACACTTGGCGCTCGAATTCTTTATTTTCGCCTACATACGAGCCGATCATTTTTTTAATCTGCTTGTCTTTCAATAGCAGACCAAGGCCCCATTCATCCACTCCACAGTTATTGGAGATGATGGTCAGGTCGGTCACCCCTTTATCGACCAATGCCAAAATCAGTTGTTCAGGAATCCCTACTAAACCGAAGCCTCCCACCATAATCGTGGCGCCATCGTGGATTTGCTCCACCGCCTCTTTCGCTGATCCATAAATCGGTTTCATGCCAACTTCCCCCTGTCTTTGATAACTACTGAAAATTTAAATAAAAACGCTTACACCTCCCATTTAAACAAACTCTCATTTAAAACGCAATTCGAAAAGCCGCAAGCCAGCGAATCGCCAAGCGTGCGGCCTTGCTTTAAACCAGTGCCTTTTCATCTGCCAAAACCTGTTGTTGCTTCCTCAACGGGCGATCATACAGAAGTGATGAAACGATGGCAATGCCGAGCAATGCAGCGATGAAAATGAACATTGCACTCATGCCATAGGAATCTACCATGATTCCGCCTAGCAACGGACCGATCATGCGTCCCCCCGTTGCAACACTGTTGACGATGCCCTGATAAAACCCTTCCCGGCCTTTAGGCGCTAATTTGTGGGCCAGTGCCGGAACTGCCGGCCAGACGAACATCTCGCCCAAAGTCAAAATCGCCATGGCCGCAACGAACATACTGAAATCCTGGGCAAACGCGACCACCACATAGGAAATCATCATGATGACGATGCCGATCACAAGCTGGCTTTTAATGTTATGTTCGATCCGATTAATGATCGGCTTGATGAGCGGCTGCCCCAAAACAATGAGCAATCCGTTCAATGTCCACAAATAACTGTATTGCGGCAGAGTGATGCCGATTTGCTGGGTATAGGCTGCAATGGTCGTTTGCCATTGCACATATCCGACCCAACAAAGCAAATAGCCGACCAGCACAATCATCAGCGCGTAAAAAGGTGCACGGTTTTTGATCCTTTTTCCTTCATTAAAAACGGAGGTATGTGAAACTGGTGAAATCGACATCCTTTTATATCCAAAAAAAGCGATAAAGAAAAAGCCGATATACATCACTAGATTGGCAATAAAAATCAGATCAAAACTGTATGCGGCCAAAAACCCAGCCATCGCAGGTCCCGCCGCTACACCGAGATTTTGCGCCAAGTAAATCGAATTGAACGCTTTTCTTCCGCCCTCCGGCCAGGCGGTACCGACCATGGCGTACATGCTTGGAAAAACGATGCCTCCGCTGAAGCCTATAATAGTGTAGAAAATCACAAACGGCAGGAATTCATTCCATAGGGTCAACCCGATCAGCGCAACCAAAGTCAGCACAACGCCGCTCATGATGGCACGATAGCCGCCGATTCGATCGAACATCAAGCCCCCGAGCAAATTGCCGATCACTGCCGCTCCTGCATTTGCCATCAGTACGAGTCCGGCAACGGTCAAGGTTTTCCCTAAATAATCGTGCATATATATCGTAGTCAACGGCCATAGAAACGAATGGCCCGTGACATTGACGAACATTCCAATAATTAAAAGCCAGACTTGTTTCGGCATTTTGGATTCTCCTTCACGCTGTTTTCCAAGGGTCATTGTATGCTTTTTACCGATTCTGCACAAGGGAAATATTTCGATACTCGGAAAGGTTTCATGCCTCCCATTGCCTGCTTTTTTCGGGGCGTGCTACAATCAAAAAAAGAGGAGTTGTTTTTCATGGAAACCCAGTTGCCTTTTTCTTCTGACGGCAAACGCTATTATACTTGGAACCGTCTTCTGAGAGACCATTTTGGCTGTAAAGTGATGAAAATTGCTTTGGACGCCGGCTTTGATTGTCCGAACCGGGACGGTACTGTGGCACATGGCGGCTGCACCTTCTGCAGCGTTGCAGGATCCGGCGACTTCGCTGGTGACCGGGTGGATTCCATTCCGGTTCAATTCGAGAAAATCAAAAACACGATGCATCAGAAATGGAAAGACGGCAAATATATGGCTTATTTTCAAGCCTATACAAATACCCACGCCCCCCTTCCTGTGATCAAGGAAAAATTTGAGGCCGCATTGAAACAGGAAGGTGTAGTCGGTTTAAGCATTGCCACCCGTCCGGACTGCCTGCCGGAAGACGTGGTCGAATATTTGGCTGAATTGAATGAACGAACTTACTTGTGGGTCGAGCTTGGCTTGCAGACGGTTCACGAACGCACAGCCCTGCTGATCAACCGGGCACATGATTATGAGGAATATAAACAAGGGGTGGCGAAATTGCGGAAGCACGGTATCCGAGTTTGCAGCCATATCATCAACGGTCTGCCTTTGGAGGACCATGAGATGATGATGGAAACCGCTCGTGAAGTGGCCAAGCTGGATGTCCAGGGCATCAAAATCCATTTACTGCATTTATTGAAAGGAACGCCAATGGTGAAGCAATATGAAAAAGGGATGGTTGAGTTTCTCGAGAAAGAACAATACATCTCTCTCGTTGCAGATCAACTGGAAGTGATTCCCCCGGAAATGGTTGTTCAGCGCATCACTGGAGACGGTCCCATCAATCTGATGATCGGACCGATGTGGAGCGTCAACAAGTGGGACGTCTTGAATGGCATTGATGCAGAACTTGAGTCGCGCGGCAGCTGGCAAGGGAAATTTCATCTTGGAAGTGTTGCAACATGAGTTTGCAAAGAGTGTTGCCTTTCACTAAAAGTTTGCTCGAACAAACCGTTGCCCCGGGTGACAGCGTAATTGACGCGACTGCTGGCAATGGCCATGACACTCATTTTCTTGCACAATTGACCGGAAGCGAAGGAAAAGTTTACGCATTCGATATTCAACAGGAAGCGATCGACGCAACCGGTAAAAGAATCTCGGAATTCAGCCATGTGCAATTGGTGCTCGACAGCCATGACAAGATCGGCCAATACGTGAATGAAGAAATTTCAGCTGCCGTCTTTAATCTCGGTTATTTACCGAAAGGCGACCACACTATCATCACCAAAGCCAAAAGCACCCTCTCAGCGATGAGTCAA
>DATHVY010000226.1:0-3115 GCA_035461045.1 Planococcus sp. (in: firmicutes) | reverse complement strand
CCGAAATATGAAGTAACATCAGGTTCCATCACATTAGATGGCGAAGATGTTCTGGATATGGAAGTTGACGAGCGTGCACGTGCCGGAATTTTCTTGGGTATGCAGTATCCGAGTGAAATTACAGGCGTTACCAACGCTGACTTCATGCGTTCGGCAATGAACGCGCGCCGCGAAGAAGGCGATGAAATCTCATTGATGAAATTCATCCGTCAGCTCGACAGCACAATGGAAACTCTTGATATGGATCAAGAAATGGCTCAGCGCTATTTGAACGAAGGCTTCTCAGGCGGGGAAAAGAAACGCAATGAAATCCTTCAATTGATGATGATCAAACCGACCATCGCAGTTCTGGATGAAATCGATTCCGGTTTGGATATCGATGCACTTAAAGTCGTATCCGATGGTATCAACCAGATGAAAGGCGAAAACTTTGGTTGCCTGATCATTACGCATTACCAGCGCTTGTTGAACTACATCACACCGGACCATGTCCACGTAATGATGCAGGGCCGCGTTGTTAAATCCGGCGGCGCCGAGCTTGCACACAAATTGGAAGCAGAAGGCTATGACTGGATCAAAGCGGAACTGGGCATTGAAGACGAGACTGTAGGACAAGCATAATTGAAGGGAGAGACTAGCATGACGGTTGAAACAAATAACAAAATGACCGAGCAGGACTTGCGCTCCTTTTCAGAAATGAATGGTGAACCTTCATGGTTTACTGAGCTGCGTCTTCGCTCTTTAGCGGAAATGGAAAATTTGCCGCTTCCGAAACCGGATAAAACGAAAATCGACAAATGGAACTTCACAGAATTTCCTGTCCACACTGTGAAAAGTTCAACGTTTGGATCGATTGAAGATTTGACTGAAGACATCAAATCGATTGTGGACTTGAATCAGAAAAACCTGTATATCCAACACAATAACACCCCGGCTTTTTCAAGAGTTTCAGATGAACTTGCCGCCCAAGGGGTTATTTTAACTGATATTTTCACAGCTCTTCGCGAGCATGGAGATCTAGTACAAAAATATTTCATGACAAACGGTGTTAAAACCGATGAACATAAATTAACAGCGCTGCATGCAGCATTGATGAACGGTGGGGCATTCTTATATGTTCCGAAAAATATTGTAGTTGAAGAACCTGTCCAGGTAGTGTTTTACCATGACGATGAAGAAGCATCCTTGTTCAACCACGTGATTGTGGTGGCGGATACAAGCAGTAAAGTGACGTACGTAGAAAACTATTTTTCTACAGTTGCCGAATCAAAAGGTTTAGCCAATATCGTTTCTGAAGTATTTGCTGAAGACAACGCCCAAATCACTTATGGTGCAGTGGACGTTCTTGCCAAAGGATTTACAACTTACGTCAATCGCCGCGGAATTGCAGCACGTGATGCCCGCATCGAGTGGGCACTGGGAATGATGAATGACGGCGACACAATCTCTGAAAACATTACTCATCTTGTCGGCGACAATTCTGTCGGCGATACTAAAACAGTCGTTGTTGGTCGCGGTTCACAAAAACAGAACTTCACAACAACCGTAAGGCACTGGGGTAAAAACTCTGATGGCCAGATCCTGAAGCACGGTGTTATGAAAGATTCCGCTTCATCCATCTTTAACGGTATCGGTAAAATCGAACACGGCGCGACTAAAGCGAATGCAGAACAGGAATCACGCGTTTTGATGCTGAGCCCGAATGCACGCGGTGACGCGAACCCGATTCTATTGATCGATGAAGATGATGTCACAGCAGGCCACGCAGCATCGGTCGGCCGTGTTGATCCCCTGCAGCTCTATTACTTGATGAGCCGCGGAATCACAAAACAGGAAGCTGAACGTCTTGTTATTCACGGTTTCTTGGCGCCAGTCGTAAGAGTGTTGCCAATTGAAGGCGTTAAAAAGCAATTGACGGAGGTTATCGAAAGGAAAGTCCGCTAATGATCAATCCAGAATTGAAAAGCTATTTTCCGATTTTAGAACAGGAGATCAACGGCCATCCGCTCGTCTATCTTGACAGCGCGGCGACTTCTCAAAAACCTGTGCAAGTGATTGAAGCGTTATCGAATTATTATAAGTTCGATAACTCGAACGTCCATCGCGGTGTCCATACATTGGGCAACCGTGCCACTGAAGCGTATGAAGGTGCCCGTGAAAAAGTCCGGAAATTCATCAATGCCGAATCGACGGAAGAAGTCATTTTCATGCGCGGAACCACAACAGCAATCAACCTTATTGCCCAAAGCTACGGCCGGGCAAATGTCAATGAAGGTGACGAAATCGTCATCACATATATGGAACATCATTCGAATATTATTCCATGGCAGCAGCTTGCCAAAGAGCGAGGGGCTATCCTGAAATATATCGAATTGGAAGATGATGGCACGATTTCAATGGAACAAGTCCGTGCGACCCTAACAGATCGTACGAAAATTGTTTCCATGATGTACGTGTCGAATGTTCTAGGTACAATGAACCCGATTCAAGAAGTGGCAAAAGCAGCTCACGAAAAAGGGGCCGTTCTTGTAGTGGACGGTGCTCAGGCTGCGCCTCATCTGAAAATCGATGTTCAGGAGTTGGATTGCGATTTCTTCGCATTTTCGGGTCACAAAATGTGCGGTCCTACGGGTATCGGTGTTATGTACGGTAAGAAAGCTCTGCTAAACAACATGGAACCTGTCGAATTCGGCGGCGAAATGATCGATTTTGTTGGATTGTACGATTCAACCTGGAAAGAGCTTCCTTGGAAATTTGAAGGAGGCACTCCAATCATTGCAGGAGCTGTAGGACTGGGTGCTGCAATTGATTTCTTGAACGAAATCGGTTTGGACACCATCGAACAGCATGAGCACCAAATGGCGGCTTATGCGATGGACCAAATGAGCGGCATTGAAGGTCTTGATATTTATGGTCCGAGAGACCCCAATAAACGGGCAGGCATTGTCACGTTCAACTTGAAGGAAGTTCATCCTCACGACGTGGCAACGGTACTGGACATGAGCGGCATTGCAGTTCGCGCCGGCCATCACTGCGCCCAGCCATTGATGAAATGGCTGAACGTCAGCGCTACTGCCCGCGCAAGCTTTTATGTATACAATAACGAGTCTGACGT
>DATHVY010000225.1:0-2503 GCA_035461045.1 Planococcus sp. (in: firmicutes) | reverse complement strand
TTTGCCGGTTATCGATTCAAAATCACTCACTTTTCCGATTGCTAAGCCTTTTTCTTTGGCCGATGCTACGATTCCCGTCGCAATTGGATGTTCCGAATTTTGTTCGATGGCCGCTGCCAGCTGAAGCACTTCCGCATCGGTGTAGTCGCTTTCGGAAACCAGATCCGTCACGCCAAACTCCCCTTTGGTCAGCGTTCCGGTTTTATCAAATACGACTGCATTTAAGTTCCGTGCGCCTTCGAAGTGGGCCCGGTTTCGGATCAGCAGTCCCTTACTGGCAGAAATTGAAGTTGACACCGCGACCACGAGTGGTGCTGCAAGACCCAATGCGTGCGGACATGCAATGACCATGACTGTGACCATCCGCTCAATGGCAACAGCATAGGTAAAGCCCAGGGAAATCCATGCGACCAACGTCACAAAGCCGGCCCCCAAAGCCACATAAAACAACCATTTGGCTGCACGATTCGTCAAATCCTGTGTCTTGGATTTTGATTCCTGCGCTTCTTTGACCATCGTAATGACTTGAGACAAATACGATTCTTCCCCTGTTTTTTCCACTTCAATAACCAGCGAACCTTCTTTGTTCACCGACCCACCAATCACTGCGCTGCCTTCCTCTTTATCAATCGGAATGGACTCACCCGTCAGCATCGATTCATCAATGGTGGATTTCCCTTCTACAATCAGTCCATCAACCGGAATCTTTTCGCCCGGTTTGACGAGCACCCGGTCCCGGTTCCGGATTTCTGAAAGCGGAACTTCACGAACTTCGCCGTGCTCATCAAGCTTATGTGCTTCGCTCGGCATTAATTTCACCAATTGTTCAAGAGCGTTGGAAGCCCCCATGATGGACCTCATTTCAATCCAATGGCCAAGCAGCATGATAACAACGAGCGTCGCGAGCTCCCAGTATAGCTGATCGCCGTCCCAACCGAATACGACAAGCGTGCTGTAGGTGTAGGCGATGGAAATAGCCAGTGCGATCAAGGTCATCATGCCTGGATTCCTGTCTTTCAGCTCACCGATCGCACCGGTCAGGAATGGCCAGCCTCCATAAAAGAACACCACGCTCGATAAGCCGAATAGGATATACAGGTCGTTGGCAAAGCGCCAGTCCACACCCATGAAATGCTGGATCATCGGAGACAACGCCAGAATCGGAATGGTCAGGATCAGGGAAACAAAAAACCGTTTTTTAAAATCCTCCACCATATCTCCATGGCCGCCGTGGCCAAGGGGTCCATGCCCGCCATGCTGCGAATGTTCTTGTTTTACTGTAGATTCATCGTGATGTGCATGATGGTCATATTCATGTTTGGCCATTCAGAATCACTCCTTTATCTGCTCAGTTTTATAATCACTGAACGACTCTTTCAATAACCGAAAAATACTGCCCAGGGGTATATTTTTTGATGAGGATAGCGTGCTAAAAAAGCACTCTTAGCCGATTTCTACCTAGCCGTATCCCAACAATAACAGTCTTTTCCACCAGTTGATCCCCGAATTTACGCTGCCCTATACTCGCACTTTAATGAAATCTGAATTTTTTGTCAATTAAATCATTATCAAAAGGCCCGTAATAGGGCACTATAAATGAATACAGCATTATTTTTTCATAGATCCTGCCAGTAGTATCTAAGTTTTTATGACATTTTGAAACCCTCTTTACACTTACTATAACTTTATTCATATTTCACACAATTCTCATATTCCCTTTTCCTTCCTGTTTCTATATGATTAAAACAACTTATAACAGAAAGTTGGAACCATTGTGAGATTGCTGCTTCTTACCCGTGGCGCACCCGGCGCCGGCAAGTCTACATTTATTGATCAAAAAGGACTCACCCCCTTCACCCTGTCACCCGATACGCTGCGGTTGCTTCATCATTCACCGCAATTGACCGCGCAGGGGGAGCATGTGATCAGCCATAAATCCGAGAAGACAATTTGGGCCTTGCTTCTTAGCCTGTTGGAGCAGCGGATGCGCCAAGGGGACTTGACCGTCATTGACGCCACCCATACCCGGGCACAGGATTTTACGAAATATAAGGAACTGGCACTTCGTTTCCGTTATCGCGTGGTGTGCCTCGATTTCAGCGACGTTCCGAAAGCAACGTTACTCGCACATAACCGCCAGCGTCCGGACTTTAAAATTGTACCGGAAGATGTGATTGATAAATTTCACCACCGAGCGCAGGCTTCCCCGATTCCAAGTTGGGTGAGTGTCTTGAAACCTGAAGAATTCGACTCGTTTTTCCGCTACCTTCCGCGAGATCTCTCGCACTACCGGAAAGTCCACCACATCGGCGACGTGCACGGCTGTCTTTCGCCGCTTGCCGAGTTCTTGGAGGGAGGCATCCAGGACGATGAGTTTTATATTTTCGTCGGCGACTTTGTCGACCGCGGAATACAGAACGCCGAGACGCTTTCTTTTCTGTTTTCAATGATGGACAGAAAAAACGTCGTGTTCCTGGAAGGAAACCACGAGATTCATCTGTGG
>DATHVY010000224.1:0-2068 GCA_035461045.1 Planococcus sp. (in: firmicutes) | reverse complement strand
GTATGCAAAAACGTCACGGTTGGTGAAATCGTTCATCGCCATCTTCTGTTTCTCCATCACAGTTTCGATATGTGCAATCTGGTCCCGGTATTCTTTTGCCCGTTCAAACTCCAGATTTTCAGCCGCTTCGGACATTTGTTCGACCAATTTTTCTTTTACATCCCGGAAACCACCGTTCAGAAAACGGGTGATTTCATCAATCATTTCCTGGTAAGTGGTTTTCTCCACAGGAAAAACGCAAGGGGCCAAACATTGCCCAAGGTGATAATAAAGACAGACCCGGTCCGGCATCGTATGGCATTTCCGCAATGGGTACAGGCGGTCCAGAAGTTTTTTCGTCTCGCTGGCTGCATATGCATTCGGATAAGGGCCAAAGTATTTGCCTTTATCTTTCTTCACTTGCCTTGTCGTGATCAGCTTTGGATGGCGTTCTCCCGTAATTTTCAAATACGGATAGGACTTATCATCTTTCAGCATGATGTTGTATTTCGGATCATACTTTTTAATCAAGTTCAACTCAAGAATCAGCGCTTCAATATCGGAGGATGTGACGATGTATTCAAAATCCTCGATTTCGTTGACGAGACGCTGGGTTTTCGTGTCATGGCTGCCTGTGAAATATGAACGGACACGGTTTTTCAGCACCTTTGCCTTGCCGACGTAGATGACAGTGTTTTGCCGATCCTTCATCAAGTAACAGCCTGGCTGGTCTGGTAATATGGCTAGTTTATGCTGGATCAATTCGTTTTTCATTATCCTCACCCTATTAAAAAACCGGGTGCCATTGCTGGACCCGGTTAAGACTTATGCGTGTTTGTTAACCAATTCAGCTAGTGCATCTTTTGGTCTGAATCCAACCACTTTATCAACTGTTTCTCCGTCTTTCAACAAAAGAAGCGTCGGGATGGACATAATTCCGTAGTTTCCAGCAGTTTCCTGATTTTCATCTACGTCAACTTTGACGATTTTTACTTTATCGCTCATTTCAGCGTCCAATTCCTCAAGAACTGGAGCGATCATTTTACAAGGTCCGCACCATGCAGCCCAAAAATCTACTAGTACTAAACCTTCTGAAACTTCTTGTGTAAAGTTCTGATCTGTCCCGTGTACGATTGCCATTAATAATTCCTCCTTATTTTGTAAACCAAACTATAAAACGATTATAGCACGCACCAAAATGGCTTGCTATCTTTTTGCCTACTCCTAGGATACCCTCAACACACATACCATAAACTGCTGTTTTGCCCAGGCTATTGTTATATTTCCTGAAACTGTAAAAACGGCCCATCTCAAGGATGGGCCGTCGCTTTTCTTTGTCCAGACTCCGGCTGCCCAACTCTTCGGGTCATAAGCCACTCTGGCTGTGCGGCAAAGAACGCCGCTTCGGAAGTTCATCTTAAGCCTGCCGGAGCTGAACGGCCGTTTCCGCTTTTCTTACTTACATTACTTTCTTAAATTCTTCTGTCAGCATCGGAATGACTTCGAACAGATCTCCAACGATGCCGTAGTCCGCCACTTTGAAAATGCTCGCTTCCGGATCTTTGTTGATCGCCACGATTACTTTCGAGTTGGACATTCCCGCCATGTGCTGGATTGCGCCAGAGATACCAGCAGCAATGTACAGGTCAGGTGTTACCACTTTACCGGTCTGACCAATTTGAAGGGAGTAATCGCAATAATCCGCGTCACAAGCTCCGCGAGATGCGCCAACTGCGCCGCCCAATAAATTCGCCAACTCGTTTAATGAATTGAATCCTTCTGCACTTTTCACGCCACGTCCGCCGGCAATGATAACTTTCGCTTCTGAAAGGTCAACGCCTTCTGCCGATTTGCGTACGACATTTTGGATAATGGTGCGTAAGTTCGTGATATCCACTGACAAGCTCGTAACTTCGCCAGAACGCTCTTGCTTTTCAAGAGGCGCAATGTTGTTTGAACGGATGGAAATGAACGGTACGCCTTCTTTCATTTTCACTTTCTCAAAGGCTTTACCGGAATAGATCGGGCGGATGAATACTGCATCGTCGCCTTCTCCTTCAATGTCCGTCACATCCGAAATTAATCCAGC
>DATHVY010000223.1:0-2573 GCA_035461045.1 Planococcus sp. (in: firmicutes) | reverse complement strand
CCTCCGTTTGCCTTCAAAAGCAATCGTTTTCCTAAATGTAAATCCAACGACTTTTTAATATCCGCCAAAGTTTTGGGCATTTGTCTACACCTCACTATAGATAAACTCTACCACAATATGTGAGGTTAGTCAAATAAATTTATAATTTTAGCAGGGTACTATAGTCACTGTCAACAATTATTTATCCGAATTGTTAAAGTCTGAAAATAGCCAACCTTTTTTTGCCATAAAAGCTCTGACCTTAGCCAAAATAAGCATGTAGCTTATCTGACAGAAGAGCAAATTCCGGAATCGACAAGGTTTCTCCGCGGCGAGAAGGATCGATTCCCGCTTGTTCCAAGGCATTTAAGATTAGTTCTTTTTTCTCTTTTCCAAGTGGCATCGCCACTTGCAAGTTATTCAAAATGGTTTTTCTCCGTTGCACAAACGATCCTCTTGTTACTGTGAAAAAGAAATCTTCGTCGATGACTTCGGCAAGAGGATGTTCCCTTTTTGTCATCCGGATCACTGCTGAATCCACATTCGGTTGAGGCAGAAACACCGATTTTGGCACCGTTAAAGCCATCTCTGCCTCTGTATAATACTGGATAGCAATGGATAAGGAACCGTATGCTTTTGTGCCCGGCTTTGCGGTTATGCGTTCCGCCACTTCTTTTTGAAGCATGACCACAAGGCCACGGATCGGCAACTGTTCCAGCAAAAGCTTCAGGATGATCGGGGTAGTCACATAATAAGGCAGATTGGCCACGACGACGATATCTTCATAGCCGGCGAGCTCCTGCTCAATGGCCGTTTTCACATCCGCTTTTAAAATGTCCGAATGAATGATGGAAATATTGTCATAGGGCGATAATGTATCTTCCAAAACCGGCAGCAACCGCTGATCGATTTCAAAAGCCAGCACTTTTCCAGCCTGCCTTGCCAAATGTTCCGTCAAGGCTCCGATGCCCGGTCCGATTTCAATGGCTGCGGACGCTTTCGTCAAATTCGCCTGGCCGACGATTTTACGCAAAATATTCGGATCGATCAGGAAATTCTGTCCCAGACTTTTTTTGACCTTCAAACCGTGCTTGGTGAGGATTTCCTGTGTGCGGATTGGCGTGGCGATATCTTTTATCATGATTGTTCCTCCTGGTTGATTGCCTTCACAGCGTCGATGAATTGGCTTTTGGATATGCCGAATACATGGAGCCTTTTTTTAAGTTGCTTGCCGTTCGTATAACCGATTTTCAGTATATTTCCAAGGCGTGTTCGCCGGTTTTTTGCTTGTGGATGCGCAACCAATGCCGCGTCAATTAAATCTTCCATCGTGATTTCGATGACCTGTTCCGTTGTTGCCGGTGTGTAAACTGAAGATAATGCTTCACGGATATCATCGTCGCAGGCATGTTCGATGCCGAGTCCTTTGCCATTCTTGGCAATCGCTTTTTCTTTCGTCAAAAAAGCGTGCTTTACATTCGGGACACGCTCTTCAATAATAGCACGTATTCTTCTGCCCGGATAATCAGGATCCGTAAAAACGATGATTCCCCTCTTGCTTTGGGCATGCTCAATCTTCTCGAGTGTTTCCACAGAAACAGCCGAACCGTTCGTCTCGATCGTGTCCGCCTGCACCGCCCGTTGAATGGCTACCGTATCATCTTTTCCTTCTACTACAATTATTTCTTTTATGCGCATACATACTCTCCGTTTCAAAACATCTTGTTCTATTCGCTAACTGCCGTGAGCGCATGTAAAAAGCTTTCCCGCTGAAGTTCCGGGAAAGCTTTTACTGCCTAATCAGTTCAATATCTTTACTTTAACCTGTTTGCGGCCAAATGCCAATGCATCTGATCTGTCTGGCATGAAAAGATCGATTTTATTGCCTTTGATGGCGCCTCCCGTGTCTCCTGCGATGGCGTTGCCGTATCCTTCAACCCATACCTTAGAACCCAGTGGAATGACGCTTGGATCCACTGCGATGACTTTTAAGCCAGGATTGTCTTTTAAGTTGATGCCTGTTGCAGTGATTCCTGAACAACCTGTGCAAAATGCAGTATAAGCTGTAGCGGAAACATAGAATTCTTTGCCTCCGGCAGGTTCAGCTGCAGGTGCTTTTTTTGCGGGTGCTGGAGCAGCTACAGTCTGGACTGCAGGAGCCGCTTTCTTTTCGGGCGCAGCTTTCTTCTTCGGTGCAGTTGCTGCTTTTTTCTCTGGAGCTGCTTTCACTTCCGGTTTTTTCGAAGCTGCTACAGGTTCTTTGCCGCGCGATACACTCGCGACGATTGTTTTTGTTCCAACTGCCATGACTTGCTTTTTCGGTTCTTTGACCACTTTTTCTTCTTTCAGATCACGCTTTACTTCTTTGCCGTTTTCTTTTGTTACTTCAAAAGTTTTTGAAATCAATCCAGCTTCTCCTGCTTGGACAACTTTTTCTTGTCCCTTCAAAAGAGATGAATCTTTTTTCGTTTCCACTGCAAATTTCACAGAATCCTCAACTACATCGGTGACCTTTTCGACGCGGACAACCTTGATTTCAGAATTCGGAAGAACCAGTTCTTCCATTTTTCTTTCTACCCGGTCAAACTCGCCTA
>DATHVY010000222.1:0-10691 GCA_035461045.1 Planococcus sp. (in: firmicutes) | reverse complement strand
CCACGCAAAATGGCGGTTCCTTTGAAGTTCTCCCAAGGTTCGTCTTTATAATCCTTTAAAAAAGAGTCAATGAAACGGTACATCATCGGTACTGCGCCGAATAGGAGGAAATGAGAAATGATTTGTGTCATCCCCATTAAACCGAAATAGAATTTCTGGCTCTTGTCCAGAAAATTATGCGCAAAACTCATAATTTCTTCTATATAAGGTTCTTCCTTTAATACCCAGCTGATCATCGGAACAATCAGCAGCAAACCGATAAGATTCCGCATCTGCCGCAAGCCTTCCTGGATGCCGCCTGAAAAGTCATCACTGGTAAAGTAAAGAACCAGCAGTGACGCAATAAGCAGAAACAGCTGAAGCTGTATTTTTCTGGCCGGCAATAACAAGATTGCAAATCCAATGGTCAAAGCACCCAAAAGCGAAAGAATCACTTCGGAAAAATCGTTAGGAAAAAAATATGTAATGAAATGTACAGCTGCATATAGTATGACCGAAATTGTAAAGCCCGTTGCTGTTGTTTTTCTCATCTATTCACCACCCACTTTGTTCTCGCTTTAAAGAATTACCCCCATTTTACACCTTTTTTGTCCGTAATTATGGCCTTGGTTGCTTATTCGTCAAAGATATGTATAAATCCAAAAAAAAATCATTCAAATCACTTCGTGATTTTTTATTTTTCATGCAATATTGTGATATGCTGAATCCGAACAATCGATTATAATATAAAGCGGGGAATCAGCTCAAGCTGAACCTTCAAAGGACAACAAAGTGCTTTAAACAATCATTGATTATTGAATTGCGAATTTATCGCTATAGATTCAAGAATTTCCGAAAGCATAGGAGGAAAAAAAGTGGGGTTAACCAGAGATTTTTTTATCGCATTATCAAAAAATCAACTTCTGAACAGTGGCGCAAAAAAATGGGGTTTAAAGCTGGGCGCCGGTAAAATGGTAGCGGGCATTGACATAGAGAGCATGATGCAATCAGTCAAAGAACTCAATATGAATGGCATCGGTGCAACCATCGATAATTTAGGCGAATTCGTCTACAGCCACGAAGAGGCGACCGAAGCAAAAAACCATATTCTTGAAACTTTGGAAGCCATTCAACGCCACGGAGTCAACGCCCACATGTCGATCAAATTGACACAGGTAGGTTTGGATGTAGACTATGATTTCTGTCTATCCAACATGCAGGAAATTCTTGAATTGGCTTCTAGATACGACATTTTCATCAATATTGACATGGAAGATTATGCACACCTCCAACAAACACTCGATATTCTTAACTCCTTGCTAAAGGATTATACAAATGTCGGAACTGTGATTCAGGCGTATCTTTTCAGATCTGAAAAAGACATCGAGGATTTGAAGGATGTCCGCCTCCGCCTTGTTAAAGGAGCTTACAAAGAAATTGCCGAAGTCTCTCTGCAAGATAAAAAAGAGATTGATGAAAATTATTTAAAGCTGATCAAGCTTCATTTAATGCAGCCTGGATTCACTTCCATTGCCACTCACGATCACCATATCATTGCTGATGTGAAAAAATTCGTAAAAGAGAACAATATTCCACATGATCGTTTTGAGTTCCAGATGCTTTATGGATTCCGGACTGAATTGCAGTTGGAATTGGCGGAAGAAGGATACGCATTCACAACTTACGTTCCATTTGGACAGGATTGGTACGGTTACTTCATGAGACGCCTTGCTGAAAGGCCACAAAACATCAACCTGGCGCTCCGCGGCCTCATATCCAAATAAGCTGAAAAAAGGTCCAGGCGATTAAATCGTCTGGACCTTTTTGCTTGTCATGAAATTCATATTTGCTCCTACCATGCCGTACCACTGGACGTGGCGTGAATCACTTCACTCAATCTAAAACTCTAGGAGCGACAGGAGGTAATTCATGGAGCATTCTTTTTCTATGTTTTTCGTATTGCTGAGGAAGCATGAGCGCTTCGCCGAGCGCTTCCGGTGACTCATCGATTGCAAATCCCGGTGTTTCGGTTGCAACTTCAAACAAAAGATCCCCGTATTCCCGAAAATAAATGGCATTAAAATAATTTCGATCCTGAACCGGAGTCACTCCAAGCCTGTATTTCTCCAAATGCTCTTTCCACTCCAGCTGATCCGCGTCATCGTCAGCCCGCCACGCAATGTGGTGGACCGTGCCCACGCCGAGGCGGCCTGGTTGCCCTTTGGCAACTTTCAAATCGATGATATTGCCGATATCACTTGTGGAGCGAAAGCGCATCAATCCCTTTTCTTCCCCTATTTTCTCGAGGCCCATTACTTCCGTTAACAGTTCCGCTGTCTTCCCGGAATTTGCCGAATACAGAGTGACGCCTCCAAATCCTTTAATGGCCACATCCGGAGTCACATCACCAAATTCCCAGGCACTCCTCTTGCCCGCTTCCCTTGCGACTATCTCCAACTGAAGTCCATGGACATCGTCGAACTGAAGATATTCTTCATCGAAACGCTTCGTTTTCTTGAAAGGAACGTTAAATTTCTTTAAACGCTGCTCCCAAAAATCCAAGGCTCCTGGAGGCACCACATACGATGTCACACCCGCTTGCCCATCGCCGATCTTGCCTTTATAGGCATCTCCCCATGGAAAGAATGTGATAATTGTCCCCGGTTCCGCTCCTTCATTGCCGAAGTATAAATGATATGTGCCAGGTTCATCGAAATTCACGGTCTTCTTCACAAGCCGAAGCCCTAGAATGCCCGAATAGAAATCCGCATTTTCCTGCGGATCCCCGACTACTGCTGTCACGTGGTGCAGACCTTTTGATTTTTTCACCATTACTCCATCTCCTTTAACCGTTTACTAAACCTTCTTCTATTTTACGCTATTACGATCTCGAATCCAAAACTCCAAATTCTCATTTCGAATTGTCTTCTTTTCTTTCATCCACTTCTTTTTTTTCCTGTTCTTTAGTGTCCTCCAACTCTTTAATTTCTTTTTCTCTCTCTTTTTCAATTTCTTCTTTCTTTTCTTCCTTTTTTTCTTCAGCTTTTCGGTCATCATAGCCAGGTATTTTTTCTTGTTTCTGTTCTTCCTTTTTTTCTACTGATTCTATTTCCTCTTCTTTAATTTCTTCGATTTTCTCCATCTCTTCCTGGTACTGCTCTTCCACTTCAGTTGTAGAGGGTAAGAAAGGTTCCTCATTGTAATCTGTCCGTCTGCCGTAGCGCAGCATATCATAAATGATTAATCCATTATTCGGTTTGCCGTCCGCCATTTTCATCGGTACGACGTCAAATAACACATAAAAGAATGCATAAAACACATAGCGATCCCAGAAAGTGGCGTATTCTTCAATAATGTCGTTTGCCAACATCGCATTAATCGTCACCGCCAGAACGACGTTGATGAGAATCGGGCCAGCATATATCAGTACATAAGCGATTTTGCCTTCTCTCTTTAAAGAATCATAGGAAAACCAACTGTATAGATGGTAGTACTTACGTATATCAAACATACCGATCTTTAATAATCGTGGGCCGGATCCGATGGTTAACCTCGGATTCTTCACACCAAATAGAATACTGGCAATCAAATAACCCGTTTCTCTCACAAAGACCACAACTGGCAAAATGATGAATGCTGATATTATTAATGAGACTAAATCAGCCAAACCAAACATCGAATCCCCCCCTATTAAAAACATACCTTTCTTTAAATACCCCTTTTATCATCGGGCGAATCAGAAAATTTCCACCCCAAATAGAGTCCGGCAAATGGCCGGACTCTATTTGGGCCCCATTTGGAACAATCTGAATTTCTAGTTGTACAAATGCTTTTGAAGTTCTTTTCGAATGTCTTCAGGGATGACTTCTGACTTTTGAGCCGCTAAGTCGTAATTCACATAGACTGCTGTATTGACCGCACAGAGTTCTCCATCTTGATGAAGCTCTTCGTACAGCTCCAGGCTGCTGTTTCCGATTTTTTTCACCCAAATCCTAATCTCGACATCCCGCCCAAAATATATTTGTTTCACGAACTCCAATGTTGTTTTTACAATCACCATTTTCCACTTTTCAAAATCATGATCGGGCGTAAACAAGCTGAACAATGGATTCCGCCCCGCTTCGAACCAAACAGGCAAGGTTGTATTATTGATGTGTCCCACCGCATCGGTTTCTGACACTCGTGGCGTTAAAGTTGTTTGATACATATTTTTCCCCCTTAAATTGTGAAGATTTTTATATATTTTACCATGAACCCGATTTTCAGCATGATTCATTAAATAAAGGTTTGATTATTGAGACATAAAACTATATATTTAGAGAGGCGAAATAAGAACGAGAAGAAAAGAGTGGAATTTGTATGTTTGGCTGGTTCTATGAGTGGAGAAAACACATTAAAGCGTTTAACCGAAATATTAAATTGTTCATGTTGGCGAACGTATTGATCCAGATTGGGTTGGGCGTCTTCATGGTTATGTATAATCTATATATAAAAGAATTGGGCATGCCGGAAACCGTTAATGGCAGAGTGATTTCAATGACTGCCATGGCTTCAGCGATCATGCTCATTCCCGCAGGCTTTCTCAGTGACCGCTTCGGGAGAAAGCCATTAATCATCGGTGGAGCGTTTTTCGGGGCTCTGACCCTATTTTACCGCAGCTTTGCCGTTGACGAATCGTCCCTCGTTTATGCTGCATTTTTTACAGGCCTTTTTATGGCTTTTGTCCAAGTTTCCGGAGTTCCTTTTCTTGCAGAAAACTCAAAGACTTCCGAGCGTGTTCACATGTTCAGCATCTATTTTGCATTGATGACCGTCGCAAATGTCATCGGCAGCCTTCTCGGCGGAATCGTATCCGATGTTTTTCAAGTCGTCTTATCCATGAGTGCTGTAGAGGCCATCCGCTGGTCCCTGTTAGCCGGCGCCATCGTGTATACGGTCGGCCTCTTTCCACTGTTCCGATTGTCGAATAAGAAACCGGCAATGGAAGAAAAAGTCGAAACCCGTATCGGGATCGATTTTGATGATTCCGGACTCCGTAGAAATTTAATCATCATTTTCCATTTCGGATTTGCCAGTTTATTGATCGGCCTTGGCTCTGGCTTGGTAGTTCCTTATTTGAACCTTTATTTCTCCAATCGCTTTGATGCTTCCAATACTTATATCGGATTAATCCTTTCACTTGGATCGGCCATGACCGCCGTGGCGATGCTGATCGGTCCGGTCCTGGTTCGCAAAGTCGGTAAAGTAAAAGCGATGATCTTGTTTCAGGTCTTATCCATCCCATTTTTGATTCTCACAGCTTACACCACCTCCGTTTTATTGGCCTCACTTGGATTCCTGTTGAGACAGGCTTTGATGAACGCAGGGAATCCGATTCAAAGCGCGATTGCCATGGAAGTGGTCCATGATAAGTACAAAGGACTCGCCAATTCCATCAACCAGATGGTTTTCAACGTAGGTTGGGCCACCATGGGGCCTGTTGCTGCGGCTTTAATCATCGCATTCGGTTCGTATTGGGGATATGCTTACGCCTTCACCATTACAGCCGTTTTATACTTCATATCATCCATTTATTTTTATTTCATTTTTGGCAAAAGAAAATTGGCGGAGGAATAGCAGGGATTGAAACACCTCTTCTTGAAATGTATAACAATCACAAAAACAAGGAGTGGTTGTATGCTGCGAAAAATTTCATCAGACCAACATGCACATCCTCTTCGTGGAGCCTTTTCCATCACACGCATCCAGCCGAGCGATATCTTCCCGAATGATACCGGTGATTCTGCGTTCGGCCCCTTAAGCAATATCGATCATGCCGTGCTGAAGCCAGGATTGACCATCAAAATGCATGAACACGTGAACGATGAAATTTTCAGTTATGTCTGGAAAGGCACTTGCATACACAGTGATTCTGCAGGATTTGAAGCACCCATTGAATCCGGAAAATTGATGCTGATGAATGCCGGGGAAAGCTTTTGGCACGAAGAGACCGTGAAGAGCGGCGAAGTGGAGATGCTGCAGATCTTCGTCCGTCCGAATGGGACAGACTTGGACGCCGCCATTCAATTCCATGAAAAGCCGATGGATAATCGGATTTGGTACGAAATGGTTGGCCCCGAAACGAGTGATGCTCCTCTTTACGTCAGACAGGAGGTGTATATTCTCGATGCCCATCCGCGAGCTGGAGAAAAAATAGCTGTACCTGTTTATAAAGGGTTAAAACCTTTCCTTTATGTGGCGGAAGGGGAAATCATCATCGGCGACATGACACTCCACAAGCAGGAAGCAGTAACGGACCTTGAAAACCACCTGCCTCCACTGCATGCGGTCAAGGACAGTGTCCTTGTGCTATTTTTTGTCGATATGGATGCCGAAATGTCTATGTCCGGTACCATCAGCGGATTGGGCAAAGCAGAAAGAAAGAATGATCTGCTGTAAACGGATCATTCTTTTTTGATATTGAACATCTTTTATCTGTTTATGCCATTCCGCTCCAGCCCGTTGATTCGGACTCAAAGACTTTGGGATGTACAGCTTTTTAAAAGGCGATGTCTTTTATTAAGTCCACTTTGTAAGTAAATTCAATTTCCGCTTCTTTGCCGGCAGCCAAACGGACTCGAAATTCAAGTTTCTTTGAGTCCAGCACTTCATAATCGTGGCTGGACATCTCCATTTCCCAGTTCACATCATGAATGATGTGTTCAATTTCCACCCGAATATTCTCCTCCTTGCGGTTCCTCAATTTGTATTTGTATGTGACCACTTCAAAGCCGCCGTCTTTTTCTCTTGTGGCTTCCCAGCTTTTACTGACGACGTCAAATGCTTCTCCAACTTTAAGCTTCACTTTCTCTTCTTCCGGAATGTGGCCGATAGCGTCTTCGCCGGTAAACTCCATTTCCCCGTCCGCATCCCGTTCGTATATTTTCACCCGACCTTTTGGCAGCGCAACTCCCCTGCCGCTTGCAGAACGATTAACAAATTCATAGATAATCTCCGCCCGTTCACTCCTTTGATTCACTCCATAAAATTTGCGATATTCCGCTTGTGGCAACCCCAAAAAATTGATTTGCTTTGTCTGCTCATTCATAAGGGTGATTGGTCTGCTGATCGAATAGACATGATAATCCGCAAAGCTCCGTTCTTCAAACCCATCTCCGTAAGCTTCTGTTTTTGTGTAAAGCATCTCCGCGTGAACCCTCTGATGGCGGTTCACTTCTCCCGCAATCAGCTTGAGGCTGGCATCTTTGAAATGGATCCCTGCCCGGTTGGTAATTTGGATCCAACCTGTAAGGCTCAATTTTTCTCCGATGATTTCCACGACATAATTCGCCTCCCAGCCAAGACCTTGCGTTAAATAGGAGACGCTTACCTCTTCGGACAAGAGTGAAGAAGCCACTTTCCAGATTAGTGCAGGTTTGAGCAACAAGCCATCCGGCAGTGACGGTAAAATCAGATCACCTGAAGGATTGACCAGAATTTCTTTTGTATCGACCCGTTCACCGATAATGCCATCCGTTACACTCAGCAAACGGAACCTCACTTCCTCCTGAAACTCAACATTCCGAATCGTTACTACTCGGTCCACATACTTTTCAAGCAGATTCGTTTTGGAGACAAGATCGAAATCGAAGTTTTGTTCCATGACCTCAAGTCCCCTGACGAGGATCGAATCTGTTTCAATCTGTTCGGCAACATCCAGAAATTGCACTTCATCGATTTCCACTTCCGCCCTCATTTCCCGCACTTCTTTTACCATGCCAAAACCATTGGAATAAACCGTTAAACCCAAAGATTTCCGATTTTCATGTGTGGACTGGTATTTCATACGATCTCTCCTCTGTTGAAAAGCAATTTAATTTCTTCCATAGTACCATAGCGACACTATTTTTGATTGAATATTCCGCCTTTTTGGATTGGAGTTTTCAGAAAAACTGTCTCCTTTCTGCAAAGTGCTTTAAACTGGAGACAGGAGGCGAATTACATGACCCAAAAAATGTTTGCAAGCGACAATAACTCCGGAATTCATCCGACAATCCTGGAAGCTTTGATAACCGCCAATGATGGCCACGTGCCGGCTTATGGCGAAGATGCCTGGACACTCAAAGCCAAAACCTCATTCGAAAGGCATTTCGGTCCCAACATTGAAACTTTATTTGTTTTCAACGGAACAGGGGCCAATGTGGTCGGTTTAAAAGCGATGGTCCGCTCTCACCAAGCCATCATCTGTACGGACGGGGCGCACATCCATATGGACGAAGGAGGCGCAGCGGAAGGAATCATCGGTGGAAAATTGCTTACGGTGCCTTCTAAAGACGGCAAGATGACGGTTCACGGAATTGAACAGCAGCTTCACCATATCGGCTCCCAGCAACGAAGCCAACCGAGAGCAGTGTCGATTTCACAATGCACAGAATTAGGAACGGTTTATACAATCGCGGAGATAAAGGCCTTAGCCGATTGCGCTCACCAAAATGGTCTTTTTCTACATATGGACGGAGCAAGACTCAGCAACGCAGCGGCTCATTTGGGCTGCAGCCTCAAGGAAATGACCGTGGATGCCGGCGTGGATATGCTGGCGTTCGGCGGTACCAAAAATGGCCTGATGCTCGGAGAAGCTGTTGTCTGTTTTCGGAAGGAATTCGCTTCAGAATTGAAATATATCCGGAAACAAAGCATGCAGCTTGGTTCGAAGATGCGGTTTATAGCCGTGCAATTTGAACAATTGCTGAAAGAGGATCTCTGGCTGGATAATGCACACCATGCTAACCGGATGGCACAATTGCTCGCCGAAGGCCTGGAAGAGTTCCCGGAGGCTGTTCTTGCTCAGCCAGTCCAATCCAACGCCGTTTTTGTCCAATTGCCTAGAAGACAAATCGATCGGCTTCAGAAATACTACAGTTTCGCAATTTGGAACGAACCGAGAAATGAAGTCCGCCTTGTCACCTCTTTCGATACAACCGAAGAAGACATCCAGCTTCTCTTGAAGAAAGTCAAAGAAGCCTATTCCTGAACCCAAAACGGGTGGCCCCATTAATAGGACCACCCGTTCTTTTTATATAACTAGGTAATTAAAACAAACCTACTGCTCCGCCGTCCGTTCCCACATCCATGTTCAAAGCAGCTGGTTGCTTCGGCAAGCCTGGCATCGTCATGATGTCCCCTGTCAGGCAGACAAGGAAACCTGCTCCAAGCTTCGGCATAATTTCCCGGATCGTAATCGTAAACCCTTCCGGACGTCCAAGCAACTTCGGCTGATCTGAGAGGGAATACTGGGTTTTCGCCATACAAATCGGCAAAGCATCCCAGCCATATTTCTTTATCTCAACGAGCTGTTTTTGCGCTTTATCCGACAATTGGACGCCTGCTCCACCGTATACTTTCTGCACAATGGTCCGGAGTTTTTCTTCTACCGAGTCTTCTTCTTGGTAAAGATATGTAAAGTCTTTAGGTCTGCCGAGCTCCTGTTTCACCAGATCCGCCAACTCCAGGCCCCCTTCACCGCCTTTTTCCCATACATTCGTCAATGCAATCCGCACGCCAGACTGTTCAGCCCACTGCATGATTTCTGCCAATTCTTCTTTCGTGTCTGTAATAAAACGGTTTAATGCGACAACGGGTTCAATGCCAAATTGGCGGATTGTTTCTACATGCTTCGCCAGATTCACCATTCCTCTTCTCACGGCGCCTTCATCTGGCTCTGCCAGTGAATGCTTTGGAATTCCTCCGTGCATTTTCAATGCACGCACAGTCGCAACCACTACAACTGCATCCGGATGGAATCCTCCTTTCCGGGATTTGATGTGCATAAACTTCTCAGCTCCAAGGTCCGCCCCGAACCCCGCTTCTGTCACCACAATATCTGCAAGTTTCCGAGCAGTCTGAGTGGCCATCAACGAGTTGCAGCCATGCGCAATATTCGCAAATGGACCGCCGTGGATGATGGCCGGTGTTCCTTCCATTGTTTGAACCAGATTTGGTTTGAAAGCATCTTTCAACAATAACGTAAGCGCACCTTCCACTCCCAAGTTGCGGACAGTGATCGGCTCTTTTTCATACGTATAGCCGATTAACATCTGGGCAAGCCGCTCTTTTAAATCGCTTAACGAATTTGCGAGACATAAGGCCGCCATGATTTCCGACGCAACGCTTATATCGAAACCATCCTCTCTCGGAATTCCTTGCGAAGGTCCGCCGAGCCCGATCGTCACTTGCCGCAATGCGCGATCGTTCATATCGAGCGCTCGCTTCCAGACAATCCGCCGGGGGTCGATATTCAAAGCATTTCCTTGATGAAGATGATTGTCGATAAACGCGGACAGCGCATTATTTGCAGACGTGATGGCATGGATATCTCCTGTGAAGTGGAGATTGATATCTTCCATCGGCAAGACCTGGGCGTATCCACCGCCAGTAGCGCCTCCTTTGATGCCCATAACTGGACCAAGAGAGGGTTCGCGCAAGGCCACAACTACAGACTCTTCCAACCGATTGAACGCATCCGCTAACCCTACAGTAACCGTAGACTTCCCTTCGCCCGCAGGTGTCGGACTAATGGCAGTCACCAGTACCACTTTGCCAAGGTTTGTAGCCGCAGGCAGTGCATTCACATCAATTTTTGCTTTAAACTTGCCGTATAGCTCCAATGCATCAGGTGAAATTCCGACTTTTTCTGCTATTTTCTGAATCGGTAAAATTTTTGCTTTCGTTGCAAT
>DATHVY010000221.1:0-4386 GCA_035461045.1 Planococcus sp. (in: firmicutes) | reverse complement strand
GGAATTTCCGGCACCGCGTAAAAGTGATTTCAGAAGCTGGTTTGATGACCATAAAAAGAGGGGGCGATAGGTCATGGCGACTGGCAGTATTCAAAACAAAGATGCCTTCCTCAATAAAATAGCCGGCAAGCTCGGCCGTGCCCGCCAAGAGCACGTGCCAATTCCTGACTGGGAGTTTCAGCCGCAACTGGACGTTTTCCAAAAGGAGTCAACGGATCAACTAATGGAATTTTTCGAAGTCAACAGCCAAGCGAAGTCGGTAGACGTTTTGAAAACTAAAGCAGACGATCTTCTGAAAACCGTTGCGGAGGCTGTCGAAAAGCATGGTGGCGGAAGCCTTGTCGCAACAAAAGATGAGCGTTTCGAACAATATGGACTAACTGAAATACTGGAACGCGAAGACAGCTATGTTTGGGATGCGGCTTTAGGTGAGAAAAATATCCGTATCGCGAAACGGGCAAACATCGGAATCTTCTTCAGCGAAATAGGTCTTGCCGAATCCGGTACGGTCGTGCAGTTCAATGACAAAGACATTGCGCGTTCGGTCAGTTTGCTGCCGCGAACCTATATCTCGATTGTTCCGAAATCATCCATTGTTCCTCGCATGACCCAAGCGGCTCAGGCCATCCACAGTCAGGTCGAAGCAGGAAAGCCCCTTGCCACTTGCGTCAATTTCATATCAGGCCCGAGCAACAGCGCAGACATTGAAATGAACATCGTCATCGGGGTCCACGGCCCGGTCGAAGCAGTGCATATCATAGTGGAAGACAGATAAACTTGCTGCAAATTTCGGTACTAAGAGCTGGCATTCGCTTATAAACTGCCGACAATTCGCTCAGCGGCTTGCCTTGCACCGGAAATGTTCCGGGCAATTGGCCCGATTTCAAGTTCTGCCAACGCTCCGGTTACGTATAAGTTTGGACCCCATTGCAAGGAGCTCGTAACAATTGGAAAGCCGCATTCAGCACATTTCAGTTGCTGCTCTTCAACCATGGGCATGAGCCATTTACGGCCCGGCAAGACCGGCATGAAGCCTGTAGCAAGTATTACGGTGCCTGCCCGGTGAATTTCCCTGTAAGTCTGGTCGTAGAAAATCGTTTCCGAGTTCCGGATGGAAGCGGAGGTGATTTGAGCTTCCTTGATTTGCAATTTCCCTTTTCTAACGCGATGAAGCAGTTTCGAGTGAAGTTCCTTGGTGATGGACCCTTTGTTTCGGGCATCCAGAATTTGTTGTCTTCTTTTTTGATAACAACCGTGCTTTCGAAAAGAGAGTTGTTTTTTCGGACCGAGCCATCCGGGGTCGCTATCAAAATCGTGCAGGCGGAAAGAGTGCCGTTTCATCAATGTCACTTGGGCTGGAAACATATTGCTGAGCTTGATGGCGAGATGTACGGAAGAGATGCCGCCGCCGATAATGGTGATGGACCCTTTCAACGTTTCGAGGGCAGGCAGATCTTCATCAAATATATGAAAGATCGAAGATCCGGCTTTTTTCTTTAAGGCAGTTGCCCAGTCCGGCCACATCGGCTGCTCGCCAACACCGATTGCAAGCACAAGGTTTTCGGCAGTGAGTTTTTGTCCGGTCTCTAAAGTGACCAGCCAATGGCCATTGTATTTTTCAGCTCTTTCAACTCTTCCTTGGACCCATGCTTTTTCGAGCGAAGCATCTGTCGCAAGATGATCGCAATGTTCATTGAAGATTTCCAGAGAAGGACGTTTTACAGGTCCGTAAAATGCGGTGGATTCATCATAAATCGTGTTTTTCGCGTAGCTTTGAAGGCTGAAAGGCTCGACGTCCAATTGATGTACAACGGGCGAACGCAAATAAGGCATGGAAATCGCATCGGTACATCTTTTCCAGCTCTGAAGCGGTTCATTGTGTGGATCGATAATAGCCAAATCTTCTAAGGAAACTTTGTTTTGCTTCAATAGATGTATTGCCATAGTCGTTCCTTGAATGCCGCCGCCGACAATGATCCATTTGAGCATAAGCCATGAACTCCTCGCGTTTTGGATTTTCTGTCACTTGGTGAAGTAATACTTGCTCACTTATAATAAAGCGTAATGATTACTATTTGCAACACTGAATGAACAAATCATAAAAAAACAATTTTGGAACTAGTGCTTTTCATGGATTCAGCGCAAATTTTATCGGATATTTTATAAGGATGAAGTAAATTCAGCAAAACTTTTGCACAAGGAGAGAAAGGGGGAGGCTAAGATGACGAATACGATAAAAAGACAGGGTTTGACAGTGGTGATTACCGGAACTTCGAGCGGTATCGGCAAAGGGGTAGCGATGCAGCTCGCTGAGGAGGGCGCAAATGTGGTTTTGGCCGCACGGCGGACAAAACTGATTCAGGAACTGGCTGAAGCGTGTGGTCCGAATGCTATGGCTGTGACCACTGACGTCAGCAAAGAAGAAGATATCGCGCGTCTGTTTGAACGGACGATGAAGGCATTTGAAAAAATTGATGTGTGGATCAATAATGCCGGAATTGGTACCTATGGTTCATTCACTGAAACGCCACTGAAAGACCTGAACCGGACCGTGGAGATCAATTTTATGGGCACTGTCTACGGCAGCCACTATGCGTTGAAGCAATTCAAGGAGCAGCAATATGGAACGCTGATCAATGTGGCCTCGTTCGCGAGTAAAATGCCGATACCTTTTGGAGCGGCTTATACGAGCAGTAAATACGGTGTTTCCGGTTTAAGCAATGCGCTTTTTCGGGAGATGGAATTGGAACATTTCAACGACATTCATATCTGTTCCATCGACCCTTGGATTACGGATACTCCGTGGACCGAACATGCCGGCAATTACAGTGGACATGAAATCAGGCTTGGTCCTGCGGATGATCCACAAAAGGTCATCGATGCCATTATCGATTTGATCGACAAACCGCAAAAGAATATCGAGATCGGCACAAAAACAAAAGCAGCTTCGGCAGCCGGCAGTTTGGCACCGGAAACCGCCAAAAGCCTGACTGGAAAAGCGCTTCAGCGGATGTTTGCCGAAGCACCCAAAGCGCCTGCGACCGAAGGCAGTTTGTTTGAGCCGAAAACCGAGGGAAGTGGAGTGTCGGGTGATTTGCGTGAACGGTTAAAAAAGAAGGACTAGTCTTGAGGACAAACCTATGAAATTTGTCAGGTAGGAGGAAATGATGATGCCGAAGAAAAAACTTCGTAAAGGATTAACGGTAGTGGTTACAGGTGCTTCCAGCGGACTCGGCAGGGGAGTGGCCATCAAGCTCGCTGCAGAAGGTGCCAATGTAGTGTTGGCGGCGAGGCGTACCGGACTGATTGAAAAGCTGGCAAGCGAACTGGGCCCAAGGACGATTGCGGTAACGATGGATGTAAGCAAAGAAGCTGACGTTGCGTGGTTGTTTGAAGAAGCCTTGTCCAGCTTTGGTCATATTGATGTATGGATCAACAATGCAGGGATCGGCGTGATTGGGCCCTTTACGAAAATCCCCACTGAAGATTTGCGGCGGATGGCCGAAGTGAACATTAAAGGCACGATCAATGGCAGCCATTTTGCTCTTCGCCATTTCAAGCAAAGGGAAAAAGGGATTCTGATCAATATCGGTTCTGTTACGAGCGAAGTCGCTTTTCCGTATTATACGGCTTACAGTGCCACAAAACATGCGGTGGCCGGTCTTTCATCAGCATTGAATGAAGAAATGAAACTTGAAGGATTTCATGACATCCATGTCTGCAACTTAATGCCATGGGCCACAGATACACCGTGGTTTGAACATACAGCCAACTACACAGGCCATGTTGCCGAGATGAAAACGATGGATAAGCCGGAAATTGTCATTGACGCCATCATCGGTTTGATCGACAAGCCGCAGGAAAGTATCGCTGTGGGAATCAAAGGCATGGCAACCGAAGTTTCCAGCCGCTTGATGCCAGAAACGGCTGAGAAGATGAGTGCTAAATTTGTCGAACAGGTTATCGAAGATGCCCCGGCCAAAGAAGCGAACGAAGGATCGGTTCATAAGGCGATGGACAGCGGGGCGGAAGTGGATGCCGGTAAAAAAGAGCGCAGGGAAGAATCGTGAAAAGACCGATCGCTTTTACTGGCCGCGCTGATTTCCGTCACCCCAAATAGGGCTCAATTGATCGCAGCATGCGGCAATGAGCCTTATTTTGCGTTTGCTTTCGGTTGGAGCTAGATACTTTCCTTTATGACTTAAATACTTTCGGTTTAGCCTAATTTACTTTCATTTTCACCTCTTAAATTATTTTTAGTTGCATAACACGAGGAAATTGCCTATAATTTAAAACGTAATCATTACTATTTATAAAACTAACAGCCTTCAGGGAGTGGACATATGAATCATAAAGTACCGGTAACTGTATTAAGCGGTTATCTTG
>DATHVY010000220.1:0-3592 GCA_035461045.1 Planococcus sp. (in: firmicutes) | reverse complement strand
CCACGAACATATAACTGGTGATGATCCAAAAAGAAATCAACAATGCTTTTTTGTTTCGTCCGTGAGAATGGTCGTGTTCAGTCCCCAATTGCAATCTCTCCTGTTCTCTCGGTCATAAGTTAACTATGAGCATATTATAATCCTAGTCGCTAGTTCTGTCCGAAAAGCGGAACTGAAAACTGTTAATATTAATGAGAGAGAGTTCTCTTTGAATTTATTTCCCGGGAAATTTTAGTGCTTTCAAAACCTGCTTTAGAGAGGGGTGCTCCCATGAATCTCGCGGAATCAATCACTTTTATGTTTTACGGCATTCTCTTGCTGTTCTTCATCGCAATCGCCTGGTTTGTTTTCAGAAAGCGCAAAAAATGGGCAGTGGGGGTGACCGCTGTGTTGCTGATCGGCTACATTGGATACTATGCCTATTACCCTGTCTCACAGGCCAACGAGCACGCTGAGAAATACGAGCAAGTCACGGAATACCTGGCCAGCAACTATCCCGATCGGCAATTTACGGTAATTCCGAAGCGTTATGAAGTGGGTTATTCGGTTGGCACGTTTGAAATCAATGAAAGAGACACTCCCCATATGGGTGTCACATTGCATGTCGATGACGAGGGAGGAGTCCAGCAACTCAGCAATTGGACAAATGTCGAATTTCCGCAACAGCAGGATCTATGGCGGGAACTGGACTTTCATTACGGTGGAAATTACACTTTGGACAGGGAATCTGTTGAAATCACCAAACAAGACGAATGGATCGAGGGAGAGCTCACAGTATTTGCACTCGATATAGACGGCAAACCGGCGATCGCCATCTATGAATATTTGCAAGCAGGTTACGCGATGCTCGATTTACAGGAGTCCGAGAACGAAGCGTTCGTTTTTGCGGAAACGGAGGGCCGTGTGTTTGTCTACATTGATGAAAATTACAAGGAAGACACGGTGGAAGTAGTGCTGCAAGACGGTACCATGTTTTCCGTGGACACGGCCGACCGTAAAGGTCAACTCTTCTTGCTTGATCAATGAACGCCTCTTTTATTTCATTCCCGGAGTGAAATTTTGCCTTCAGGTATGATATAAAGGTACAAGAAACCAGAGCAGGAAGGATTGATTTTTTGTTGGATTTTGCAAGTTTTAACTGGGAAGCGTTGCTTCTTGGGCTCGGCGTGATTGCCGCTCAAATTATCGGGATCCTGATCGCATTCCTTATCGTAAAAGCGATCGGCAATAAAGTGATCGGGCGCTTTTTCGATAAACTCAAGAATAAAGGGGACGTCACAAGAGGGCGTGCTTTGACACTGCAGAGTTTATCGGAAAATGTATTCTCATATATGCTGATTTTTATCCTGGTCGCCACGCTGTTCAATATATTCGGCTTGTCTGTCGCCAGCCTCATTGCCGGAGCAGGGATTGTCGGATTGGCCATCGGTTTCGGCGCACAAGGACTGGTCAGCGATGTGGTGACGGGCTTCTTTTTGCTGCTGGAAAAGCAAATTGACGTGAACGATTACGTGACCGTCGGAAGCATCGACGGCGTCGTCGAATCGGTTGGCTTGCGGACCACGCAAATTCGCAGTTTCAATGGCACGCTGAATTACATACCGAACCGGGACATCACCACAGTCTCCAACCATTCCCGCGGCAATATGCAGGCACTTGTGGACATCGGCATTTCTTACGATGAAAGCATCGACGAAGCGATTGCGGTGCTGCAAGCTGCGTGTGACCAGGTGGCAATGGAAGATGAGACCATCGTCGAAGGACCCAACGTCATTGGCGTCCAGACCTTTGGTGCGTCAGACGTCACCTTGCGGATTATCGCAAAAGCGAAGAACGGCGAACAATGGGCGTTGGAGCGCAAGCTGCGTAAAACGATTAAAGAAACGCTTGATGCAAACGACATTGAAATTCCGTTCCCCCATCAAGTCATGATCCATAAGAACTTGGAAGCCGCAAAAAGTGAATAAAAAAAATGCTGCACAGAAGCTGCCACAGCGGCTTTCTGGTGCAGTTTTTTCATCTTTTTCGGTTATACACACCAAATTATTGGCTGGAATGGTATTATGGAGTCCAGTAATTAGATAATTGCGACGCATTGCCAATCGACAACCATCTGAATCCGGTTGCTTTAAAGTTCATAATCCATAGGAGGATCAGATCATGATACATAAATTCACCAATAGAGCCAAAAGAATGCAGCCATCAGATATGCGGACCATTTTAACCGCTTCATCACAACCACATTTGATCTCGTTCGCGGGAGGACTTCCTGCGCCCGAACTGTTTCCCATCGATGCCTTGAAAACAGCGTGTGACGCGGTCCTGACCCAAGACGGGCCGGTTTCGCTTCAATACAGCCCGACCGAAGGGTTTGCCCCGTTGCGCCAGAAAACGCTGGAGCGCATGGACGCAATCGGCATCCAGGCGAACATGGACCAGGTCATCATCACTTCCGGTTCCCAACAGGCCATCGATTTGACGGGACGCCTATTTCTGGAAGAAGGCGATACGGTCATCTGTGAAAGCCCGACGTACCTGGCGGCGCTGAATGTGTTCAATCTCTGCAACGCCAATATCGTCGACGTTGAAATGGATGAACACGGCATGAAAACGGATGTGCTGGAACAACGCCTTCAGGAAAATCCGGGTACTAAATTCATCTACACCATTCCGGATTTCCAAAATCCGACCGGCCGGACACTCAGCCTGGAAAGAAGAAAACGGATGCTGGAGTTGGCGAAGCAATACGACGTGCTGATCCTGGAAGACAATCCATACGGCGCCATCCGCTTTTCCGGTGAGCCCATCCCGCCGATCAAGCAGTTTGATCTGGAAGGGCGCGTCATTTACATGAGCTCGTTCTCCAAAATTTTCGCGCCTGGACTTCGTCTCGGCTGGATTTGCGCCGATGAAGCGATCATCGAAAAATACATGGGCCTCAAAGAATCCGCTGATATGCATTCCGATGGCTTTGCACAACGGATCACCTGCAAATACATGGAATTGAATGACATCGACGCTCATATTGAAACGATTAACGAAGTCTATCACGCCAGATGCAACACGATGCTCGACTGTATCGACCAGTTCTTCCCGAATTCGGTTTCTTACGTTAAACCGGAAGGCGGTCTATTTATCTGGGTGGACCTTCCCGACACCGTGAATGCCAGAAAGGTTTCGGTCGCTTGCGTGGAGAACGGCGTGGCTGTGCTGCCGGGAGATGCCTTTTTTGCATCCGGGCCGACAAAGAATGCCCTGCGCCTGAACTTCTCGAACGCATCGGAAGACCGAATTTTAGAAGGCATGAAACGCATCGGCGAAGTCCTGCATCAGGAAATCCAAACCCAAACCGCAGTGAAATAAGCTGTGGTGAGCCCCTTGCCTTATGGTGAGGGATTTTTTTGTGATTTACTTTTTGATGGATATGGTAAAATAAAGAAAAAATGGATGGCGCCGTGCAATAAGAGATGCATAATTCCCACTGATTTTTATAAAGAACAAACCGTCATTGTTTGCAGAGGCTTGTATTTTCGAATGAAATGGAGGAAGCAAAAGTGAAGAAAAAACTTATCGTACTTATCGGGTTCCTGCT
>DATHVY010000219.1:0-12340 GCA_035461045.1 Planococcus sp. (in: firmicutes) | reverse complement strand
CTTTAACAAATGGTTCAAGCGCATTCAGTTCTTCCTTCTCAACATATGCATCGATGAATTTATTGTTTAGTGAGATGACAGCCATTCAAATCGCCCCCTGTTTTATATTGTCATTTTACCATAATCATACTACTGTATGGTTATAGTAAAAAACACCCTCGCAGGGTGTTTTTTAATATACTTGGTTTTGTTTCTTATCAATAAGACATTCTTTTACAAAACGGTCAAACAGTTTAACCGATGCTTCATCTTGCTGGAGTGCGAATTCTTCCGGATGCCACTGAATTCCCATGACGAATTGGTAATGGTCACTTTCAATGGCTTCCACCAACCCATCTGCAGCTCTCGCAGCAATTTTCAACTGGTCTGGGACCGTTCTGATTCCCTGATGATGGAACGAATTGACATTAAACTTCTTCTCTCCCATAATATCGTAAAGCATACTGTCTTCTTCCAATGTAACTGAATGCGTGCGGTGGGTCCGCATAGCGAGCTGTTTATGCTGATACAGGGTTCCTTCATATTCAGCTTCCAAATCTTGATAAATGGTTCCCCCGAGAGCTACATTGAGCATCTGCGCTCCACGGCACATGCCCATGAATGGTTTATCCATTTCTAAAAAGCTGATGATTAGTTCACGCTCATATTCATCGCTTCCGGGATAAACTGCACCAAGCCGAATGTGGGGTTCTTCCCCATATAGAGTAGGGTTGATATCTCCTCCACCAGTTACGATCAACCCATCCAACCGATCACATAGAAGAGGGATATCCCTATTTTCAACAATCGGCACAATTAGCGGCAATCCTCCAGATTGGAGAATGGCTTTACCATAGACAGGATCCAGTGAATACATTTCGTCATCCAGCACTCTGGCTGTTATTCCGATTACGGGTTTTTTTTCTTTAGTCATGTTTATTCCTCATTTCTCTGCTTTTCTACTCCCTACTTATACCCTTCGCGAGTAAATCGTCAAACATAGCAAGAAATGATTCAATTAAGGAATAATCCGTTCTTTTTTATTTCCAACACTCCACAGACCGCCTGAAACACCTGCGCAATCGGATCCGTCACGACTATTGCGGTTCCGGAAAATGTCTGTGGCAAGTCAAATCGACTTTGCCGCTTCGATCAACGGCCACCCCTTCTTCAAATAGAAGGGATGATTGCGCATGGCGTGCTTCCTCATCCAATATGACAATTTTGCCTTGGGCGTTAACGACTCGGTGCCACGGAAGATTATGGCTTCGACTCATGCTGTGCAAAATTCGTGATACCTGCCTGGCCCCGCGTGGACTTCCGGCTGCCGCAGCCACTTGGCCATAGGTCATCACCTGTCCCGAGGGGATGTTGCGAATAATATAGATGACTCTTTCTGTAAATAGTTGCATTTGAACCTCACCTTGCTTTAAGCAGTACTTGCTACCATTTTAACCTTCGCACCGGATTTTTGCCTCTTCCAACAACTCCCCTTCTTTATAGTCGCCGATCAACTCCAACGTGAATTGATACAAAGGCAGCTGGGCAGTTTCCGTGGACAAGCCTTTACTCTTATAATGAACCAATTTATAATAATCGACCATCCGCTCGATCAACTCTTCCATTCCATCGACAGATTTCTCATTTTCGTATTTTAATGGTTTTTTCAAATCAATTTTTTGCGCTTCTTCTGCATAAAGCGATTCCATCTGATCGAGCTCATTTACCGTTTCATCAAAGAGAAGCTGTCTCCTTTCAAAACGGTAATGATTTCTCCAATAAACGAAAATCTGTTTGGCAACCCCTAACTCCCTGGCTCCTTCAGCCGCATTCAAGCCTTTTTCGATACACAGATGGTGCATAATCTTTTTTAAGGATTTTTTATATTCGCGTTCAACGACGCCTTTATATTGCAAGTATCTCATTCTACTCCTCCTAAAGGTTTGACTGATTCTTCCAGATTTTCAAATGTTCCGATATCTCTTGATAATGTCCTGTTCTTCGGGTGGCATCAATCGATTATAAGTTTCTTCATCGTATATATGATGGCCTATATAAAAAGTGTGCGGTTTGGAATTGCTTAAGTCTTGTTTCAATCGGCTTTCTTGTTGCCTTTCCCCTTTGAAGTCCCCCCCAAGATGAAAAGACTTGAAATGATTCTCTTCTCCCCACTCCGCTATTTTCAACAGCAGCAGTTTCATGGCCTCGGTATCGGAATCCTCCAGGCTGCTTTCCAAATGGTGATAAATCCGGTCCTTGCTCGTCAAAACGTAACAAGCCGAGATCATCTTGTTTTTCTGAAACGCTCCGAATAAGTGCAGATTTGGCCCAAGGGAACTAATCAGCGTTTCGAAATAATCATCAGTGAAAAAATAATAACTATCGGCTTCTTCCCTTCTCCTGATCGTTAAATAATACAAGACCAGAAATTCGAACATATGGCGCACCGTTCCCAGCTTTTTGATGACCAGTTTCGAAATGCCATCAGTCTCCATGTCCTTCCCGGAAACCAATTCCTTTTTCCCCTCTTTCTTACGAGGGTGAATATCCATTGAAAATGTTTCGTAAAGCGGGATCAATTTTACGTAATTTTTCAGTAAGTGAGCATTCTCCATTATCGGATGGAATCTAATATATTCCGCTATAATTTTTTCTTCATGACAATACTCAGTAAATGCTTTACGGAAATTCGCAATTAATAACGGATTGTTTTTTTTGCCTTTAGTCAGCGGGCCGCCATAACCAAAAGGCGTCGTAATATCAAAATACTCATTTTCTTCGCTAGCGATCCTTCTTTTGATAAAGGGATATGCAATTTCCCCTTCATGATCTTTGTAATAAAATAGCAACGGCTCTCCTGGATCCAATTTAGTCGCGGCCGTAAAATATTGATTCGAATAATAGATATCCGAGATCCGAAGCAAGTCCAATACTTTTTGCCAGCGCGACCTTTCATGAATCGAAACGAGCTCATACATTTATTTTCCCCCTGCTCCAACCGAAAGTGCTTTAAGATGACTGATAATTCCGGTCTTCTTCCCCCTTTATGAAGATTCACCAAATCATTGAATCGTCCCGAGGAATCCTTTTTGTATTTAATCACATTTCTTAAAATTCAGATTATTCTAGTTCATTTATATCATATTTCGCTAGTTCATTCTACTCTTTTTTCTAAAAAAATATTATTATACATACAAAAAGTAAGTAAATAGTCTTCTTATATAATGATAAAATCTATATTTTATAAAATAAGAAACACAAAATCCCCTTTTTTAGAATTTTAAAAAACTTTATACCTATAACATTTCCTTACTTAATTTCACGATTTAACTTTCAAAACCCTGATACACTAAAGTTTTGCAGATTTCTGTAGGAACAATGGCGTATAAAATACTAAATGAACAGAAATTTCTGTTATATTATTTAACGAATGAATTAATATACATCTAAATTAATTTCTTATTATCCAACCGAGCAACATAATGTTTCCCAGAAAAATTAGAGTGTTTTATTCGCATGGAAAAGACTATGGGCACCTCGCATAAACGAGATGCCCATAGTCTTTTTAAAATTATTCACTCTTTCCATAATCCGATAATTCCATTGCGGCGATAAATGATTTCATCGTGCTCCAAAATTTTCAGGACTTTGGTTAACGATTGATGGGGAATATTGAGATCTGTCGTGATTTCTTTTATAGTCTTGAACAGCACTCCGTCTTCCGAAGCGTTTTCAGCAAAATATTTTAGAAATCTTTCACCGCTTTCCGATACGCGGATTGGTTCTTCCCTTAAGCTTCTTCTGCCTTCTTTTAAAAATTTATTGTCCTGCAAGTAATCCGAACTCAAAGTATTGGAATTTGAGATAGCCATTAAATATCGCCCCCTAATATTTCACAATTACTTCTTATTTATTTACATATATACCCTCATAATTGATAATTATTCCTATTTTTTAAAACTAAATTGATTTTTCTGTCAATAAAGGACCGAAATTTGACTTCCCCTAAAATCCTATAAAATCCTACCTGTCGCTTCATCGGAAATCTTATAAAATCACTGCATTTTTTGCTCAATAAAATCCTTCAGAACATGCACCCCTAAAATACAATCGTTCAATGAGGACCACTCTTTCGGATTATGGCTGATTCCATCCTTACTTCTGACAAACAGCATGGCCACAGGCAAGATTCTGCCAAGCATCATTGCATCATGCCCGGCTCCACTCGGCATGCGCACCGGATCAATGCCGAACTTCTTCAGCGAGGCTGCCAGATCCATCTGCAATTGTTCGGTGATGGGAACAGGCTGAATCTTGGTATTTTGATTCACATCAACAGCTATTCTGTGTTTTTGTGCGATGTTCTTCGCTTCCTGGATGATGTTGTTCAATAGGTCATCTCTCGGCTCTTCCCGTATATCGCGAATATCTACATGCAGCGTAACCGTCTCAGGAATCACGTTGATGCCATTTGGCAACACTTGCAGTTTCCCGACAGTTGCAACTGCTGTTTCGCTGACTTCTTTCGGAAATTGAGGAATCCTCCCGATAAACTCGGCTGCTGCGACCAATGGATCTTTTCTGCCGATCATCGGGGTATTACCCGCATGGCCCGCTTCTCCGGTAAATTTCACTTCCAACCAAGCAGGCCCGGCGATGCCGCTGACGATTCCAACCGCTTGTCCAGCTCTTTCCAGAACTTTTCCTTGTTCGATATGAACTTCAACAAAAAGTTCCAAATCCAGCTTACGTTTCGCCCGCCTGAATTCTTCCAGGGAACTTCCATAGCGGCTCAATACTTCCTGCAGAGGTTCATCATTGTAATCCCGCAATTGTTCCATTTCTTTTGGACTGATTTCGCCGGTCAATGCCCTGCTGCCGATCAGTCCACTGTTGAAACGTGAACCTTCTTCGTCAGAAAATATGTAGACCTCATAAGGCTTTAAAGGAATATACCCTGTTGCTTTCCATGACTCTGCAACTTCCAGTGCTGACAGTACACCAAGAGGGCCATCAAAGTTGCCGCCATTCGGCACGCTATCGACATGAGAACCTGATGCAATCGCTTTCGCATCTCTATGAGTGCCTTCCAAGCGGCCGACCACATTCCCGGCCCCATCTTCAGCCACGTTCAAGCCTGCAGATTTCATCCAGTTTTTCACCAATTCTTTGGCTGCTCTTTCTTCATCTGAAAATCCTGGTCGCCTGACTCCCCCAACTTCTGTAAAGCCGATTTGAGAGAGTTCGAAAAGGCGTTGGGCAACCCGTTCCCCGTTCACGCCGGAGTGGCTAAGATTCCCATCATAATCCTTCATCAATTCCCCGTATAAAGGGTTGTTAATAGACATTTTGTTCCCTCCTAAAATAACTGAGCAAGCCTGGACATCGTGACTTTGCCATAATAGCACAGTTAAAGGCTTATTAATATGGAATTAAAAGACTATTTAGAAATATCATTCAACTAAACAAATACTCCCTGTTTTATGGTTATAATGATGGTATGAATTGATTACAAAGGGGAATTACGTTTAATTTCCAGCTCAAAGAGGTATCGGGATAGAATGAGGATTAATTCCAAAATAAAAGGAGGCAACTGAATATGGAAGGAAAACATTATATTAATGGTGAATGGTCAACATCGGGTGATGGAGTTATTGATGTCATCAACCCTGCAACAGGGGAAAAGGTCGGAACGGTTCCAAACGGCGGCTCAAAAGAAGCGGCTTTGGCTGTGGAGGCAGCAGCAGCGGCTTTCCCTGCTTGGTCGAAAACCACTGCATATGAACGCTCCGCGCTGCTGATGAAGTGGCATGACCTTTTGATGGAACACAAAGAGGAAGTCGGAGAAATTCTGACGAAGGAAATGGGAAAACCTCTGGCTGAAGCAATCGGTGAAGTGGAATATTCGGCTTCGTTCATTTCGTGGTTTGCTGAGGAAGGCAAGCGGGTGTATGGCCGAACCATTCCGGCAAGCAAAGATGGCAAGCGGATTCAAGTGAACAAGCAGCCTGTAGGTGTAGTTGCTTCGATCACGCCCTGGAATTTCCCGGCAGCTATGATGGCTCGCAAAATGGCGCCAGCTCTTGCAGCTGGATGCACCTTTGTCGCCAAACCGGCAAAATTAACGCCTCTGACGGCTATTAGAATCTACGAGCTGGCAGTAGAAGCAGGCTTTCCAAAAGGCGTCATCAATCTGGTCTCAGGGAGCGCCAGTAAAATCGGAGAAGTTTTCACCAGCCATCGGGATGTCCGCAAATTGACGTTCACCGGCTCCACCGAAATTGGCAAGCAACTAATGAAACAAAGTGCCGATACGATGTTGAACCTGTCCTTGGAATTGGGCGGACATGCCCCGATTATCGTTTTGGAAGATGCGGATATGGATTTGGCAATCGAAGGGGTCATGGCATCCAAGTTCCGCAATGCTGGGCAGACGTGTGTGTGTGGGAACCGTATCTATGTGCAGCAGAGCATTGTGGACGAATTCTCACAGAAGCTGAAGGAAGCCGCTTCGAAATTGAAAGTCGGAAACGGCTTGGATGAAGGAGTGCAAATTGGGCCGCTGATCGACAAGGATGGTTACGAAAAATCTGACCGCCATGTCCAAGATGCTGTCGAAAAAGGCGCCAAAGTTTTGATCGGCGGAGATGGCAATACGAGTGGCGGAGGTTATTTCTACAATCCCACCGTCCTGGTGAACGCAAATAACGACATGCTCGTGATGCATGAAGAAACATTTGGTCCAGTAGCACCGATTATGGCTTTTGATACAGATGAAGAAGCTGTGAAGCTGGCTAATGACACCCGCTTCGGTTTGGCGGCTTATTTCTTCACCGAAAGCATGTCACGAGGCACATACATCGCAGAAAATCTGGATTATGGAATCGTCGGCTGGAACGATGGCGCTCCATCCACTGCCCAAGCACCATTCGGCGGGATGAAAGAAAGCGGCATCGGTCGAGAAGGCGGGCAGGAAGGCTTGGATGCTTTCCTTGAAACCAAGTATATTTCCATCAAATTATAAGTGTCAAAAAGCCCAAAATCCGTGTACTTCGGATTTCGGGCTTTTTTGTCGTTGTTGTTTGTATTAAACCACTTTTTCGCACGATTTGATTCCGGTCGAAGAAGGTTTTGTGACTAGGCATTCATAATGAGGAAATCGATTTGTTAGGAGTTCTGCCAATACTTGTTCAGCGTCCTGAGGGACTGCAATAAACATCGAAGGCCCTGCGCCGCTGATGGCTGAACCGAAGGCACCGGCTTGCTGGCAAGCTGTCTGAATTTCTTCGAAACCAGGGAATTGGCTTCTGCGGAATGGCTCATGAAATTGGTCTTTTCCCATCATCCGCCCTGCTGTTGCCCAATCTCCTTTGGCCAATGCTGCCGATAACACATTGCTAGCCGCACTTCCGCGAACCGCATAGCCATGGCTGAATGATTGAGGCAACAGCCCTCTCGATTCAACAGTCAGAAGTTCGTTCGGCGGCACTAGAATAATGACACTGATTGGCACATCAGGTATGTGAACCACTTCCAGCGTTTCTTCATCAAAATAAGAAATTGTTAAGCCACCCAAGAGAGATGCTGAGATATTATCGGGATGCCCTTCCATGTCACTGCCGATTCTCAGCTTTTCGTCCATGGTCAAGTTCAATCCGAGCAAACAATCAGCTATTTCAATGCCGGCGGCAATCGCAGATGCACTGCTGCCCAAGCCCCTGCCTAGCGGAATGTCTGTTTCCACGTAAAGTTCGGCACGCGGCAGCTCGCGTCCGGCCTGATTAGCCACTGCCAGTGCAGTCGCAACGATCAGGTTTTCCGCTCCGCCAGTCAACTGTTTGTATGCCTGGTCGGCGTATTCCACTTTCCATTCTGGGCCAGTCGAAACATGTACCGTCATGTGAAGATCCAGGGCCAAGCCGATCGAATCGAATCCTGGTCCAAGATTAGCAGTAGATGCCGGGACTCGGACAGAGAATTCTTTCCATCTCATGCCTTCACCCCCTTCTTCAACTCTTCCCAAAATCGTTCCATGTCTTCCGGAACCAGCTGAGCTTTATGCTGATTGACCGAAATCGCAGTTTCCGGGTCTTTCAAGCCATTGCCGGTCAAGACCGCAACAATGGTCGATCCCTTTGCAAGCCTGCCACTTTCCACTTGTTTTCTAATGCCGGCGATTGATGCGCAGGATGCAGGTTCTGCAAAAATACCTTCAGTGGAGGCCAGAAGTTGATAGGCTTCCAGAATTTCCTCATCGCTTGCGGCCAAAATCGTCCCATTGGATTCGCTTAGCGCATTCAAAGCCAGATCCCAACTCGCCGGATTGCCGATGCGGATTGCGGTCGCCACTGTTTCCGGTTCTTCGACGATCCGGTTTAGCACAATAGGAGCCGCTCCCTCAGCCTGAACTCCGAGAAGCTCCGGGCGTTTCGCTCCAGTTTTTTCAGCATACTCGCTAAATCCTTTCCAGGAAGCCGAGATATTGCCGGCATTTCCGACTGGCAGCGCGAATATATCAGGCACTTCTCCCAATTGGTCAATGACTTCGAGCGCGATTGTTTTTTGTCCTTCCAGACGGTACGGATTGACCGAGTTCACTAAAGCGATTCCCGCTTCCTGGCCAACTTCCCGCACCATTTGCAATGCTTCATCAAAATTGCCTTTGATCTCAAGGATTTCCGCTCCATACATTTTCGCTTGCGCCAATTTGCCCAGCGCAATGCGCCCTTCCGGAATGACCACAATCGTCCGCATGCCTGCTCTTGCGCCATATGCTGCGGCTGAAGCTGAAGTATTGCCGGTCGATGCGCAGATCAGCACCGTTTTTCCTTCTTCTTTCGCTTTTGCAACGGCCATGACCATTCCCCGGTCTTTAAAGGAACCGGTTGGGTTGGCCCCTTCCAATTTCACGTAAAGATTGATTCCCCATTTTTGCGACAGCTTTTCAAGGTGAACCAATGGTGTATTGCCTTCCTGCAGCGTCAAAGCCGGAGTGGCCTCGGTGACTGGCAGCCAATCTTTATATTGTTCGATCAATCCAGGCCATCTCATGCTGATTCCTCCCCTTCTATGCGGTAATGGCTGATGACGCTTGCCGTTCCTTCCAAATCTTTGATGACGTCGAGATGTTGTTTACGGGAAATTCGGTGCGTCAACATAATTAATTCTGCATGGCCGGTGATGCCTGCGGGATTTTGCAGAACTGACCGGAGGCTTGCTCCATGTGCGCTGTATATGCTAGTCAGTTTTGCCAAGACGCCCACTTCATCCTCGACAAGCAGTCGGTGGAAGTAATGTGCGTATTGGTTGTCTTCCGTTTTCAGCACACGCTCATGCTGTGCGGCATGTTCCCGTTTGCCGTTAACACCAAGAAGTAAATTGCGACAAGCTGCGATCACATCCGAAACGATGGAAGTCGCCGTCGGCAATGAACCCGCTCCAGGGCCATACAGCATGGTTTCTCCGACTGCATCGCCGTAAATATACACTGCGTTGAATTCATTATTGACTGAAGCGAGAGCATGCGAATCGGGAAGCAAAATCGGTTCCACCGCCACTTCGATGCCATTTTCATCTTTTTTGGACGAACCGACCATTTTCATCGTATAGCCGAATTTCTCAGCAAGCTCCAAATCTCCGTCACGGATTTCCTTCATGCCTCGAACCAGTACATCTTCCAGATGCACTTCAGTCGAAAATGCCAACGAACTTAGGATGACCATTTTTCTGGCTGCATCCAGTCCATCCACATCGGACGACGGATCCGCTTCCGCATACCCCAACTCAGTCGCTTGGGCAAGCGCGGCTTCATAACTCATATTTTCCTGTTTCATTTTTGTTAAGATAAAGTTTGTTGTCCCATTGACGATTCCAAGCAAGCTGGAAATGCGGTCGGAAGCGAGTCCATCTTCCAAAGTCCGGATAATCGGGACTCCTCCTGCCACACTTGCCTCATAGAACAAATCACATTTTTGGGCGTCAGCCAGTTTCAGCAGTTCATGGCCATATTCCGCCATCACATCTTTATTGGCCGTCACCACTTGTTTGCCGGCTTTCAGTGCTTTTTCGATTGCCTGTTTCGCTTCTTCCATGCCGCCCATCACTTCTATAATGATGTCGAGTGTCGGATCGTTTAGTATTTCTTCTATATCAGTTGTAAAAACCGACGCATTCAAAGAGCTTTTGCGATCTTTCGCTTTGTTTTTGATCAGGATCTTTTTGATGGATACTTGAACTCCTAATTTGTGCGTAAGGTCTTGCTGATGTTCATGCAATATCTGGGCGACACCGCTTCCTACAGTACCGAACCCTAATAAACCGATTGAAATTTCTTTTGCCATTGACGATTCCCCCTACGCTGTGTACACTGTAAAAATACAGTTGTTTTTCTCATAAGGACATTATAGTATGCCAATTGGGATAAAACAACCCTTAACCTCGAATAAAAGTTGGGAGTTGATCACATGAGAGTTTGTAAATTCGGCGGTTCATCCGTTGCCAGTGCAGCACAAATCAAAAAAGTGGGGGCCATCGTCCTGGCCGATCCATCACGCAAAATAGTCGTCGTCTCAGCTCCCGGCAAAAGATTTGATGGCGATGTCAAGGTGACCGACCTGCTGATTCGTCTTTCGGAAGCGGCCCTATCATCCGATAATGCCGTCCAGCCACTCTCGGAAGTGATGGAACGCTATACGGAGATTGCGCTTGGCCTAGGCCTCGGCAAAGAAATTGTGGAGGGGATCGAAGCCGATTTATATGAATGCCTTGCAGCCGATCAAACGGACCGCGCTTTGTTTGCCGACCAGCTGAAAGCCAGCGGTGAAGACAACTCCGCTAAATTGGTGGCCGCCTATTTGAATTCCATCGGTCTTCCCGCAAAGTACATCAATCCGAAACAAGCCGGCCTGCTGGTCAACACTCCTCCCGGCCGTGCTCAAGCGCTGCCGGAATCGTATGAGCGATTGGCTGCGTTAAAAAATAACAACCACATCACCGTTTTCCCCGGATTTTTTGGCTATACAGAAGATGGAACCTTGCGCACGTTTGAACGCGGAGGTTCTGACATCACCGGATCGATTTTGGCTTCCGCAGTCAAAGCCGAGCTATATGAAAATTTCACAGATGTAGATGGAGTATATGCCGCCAACCCGAACATCGTGGACCACCCCGCCGAAATCGCTCGCATGACTTACCGCGAGATGAGAGAACTATCGTATGCCGGCTTCGCGGTTTTCCATGACGAGGCGTTGATGCCAGCATACAAAGAATCAGTGCCTGTTTGCATCAAAAATACGAATAACCCCTCTGCGCCCGGAACCATGATTGTTGCGGAACGGGACCATTCATTGACACCTGTCACAGGCATCTCAGCAGACAATGGATTTTCCACTCTTTATGTCAGCAAATACTTGATGAACCGGGAAATCGGCTTTGGCCGGAAACTGCTGCAAATTTTGGAAGATGAAGAGATCTCATACGAACACATTCCGTCCGGAATCGATAATCTTTCCGTGATTTTGCGCAGCCATCAATTGACCGCCGAAAAAGAAGTGCGGATCATCGAGCGCGTTAAAAACGAACTCTGTGCCGACGATGTGCATATCCGCAGTGATTTTTCCATGGTCGTACTGGTTGGCGAAGGCATGAACAATTCCAAGGGATTGGCGGCAAGAGCCACTTCTGCCATATACCGTGCTGGAGCCAATATCGAGATGATCAATCAAGGCTCATCCGAGGTCAGTCTGGTGTTTGGTGTGCTGAAGGAAGATGAAACGAAGATTTTACGGGAACTTTATAAAGAGTTCTTTACACCGGTACTTGCTCACTGAAGAACAGTGATCCAAGAGGACGACCCATTTCGTGGGTCGTCCTCTTTTTTTGTTGGAGTTCTGTCCTGGACAGTAAATGCATGGTTCCGGACAGTAAGCCCAATTTATTGTAAATGAAACAGCGGTTTATTATGCTAGTTATTTGAATATTATGATAGTATGGAATTATCTTGAGAGGAGGAATTTAAATGACAGGTATCATCAAACCGAACCCGAAATTGTTCGTCATGGACAACGGTACGCTGAGTATGGACAAAAACTGGATGATCGCAATGCACAATCCCGCCACAGTGGACAACCCGAATGCCCAAACCGAAATGGTAACATTTCCCGTCTACACTGTGCTGATCGACCATCCCGAAGGTAAAATCCTGTTTGACACAGCGTGCAACCCGGAATCCATGGGACCGAATGGCCGGTGGGGCAAAGCGACGCAAACCATGTTCCCGATCAACATGCCGGAAGAATGCTATTTGCTCCATCGCCTCGAAGAACTGAAGGTTCGGCCTGAAGACATCAAATACGTCATCGCT
>DATHVY010000218.1:0-7636 GCA_035461045.1 Planococcus sp. (in: firmicutes) | reverse complement strand
CAAGCCCAACTGGAAGTCTACAGTAAATTCATCGATAACCGATCCGGTTGGGCGCGTAATAGCACGTACTTCTTCCACGCCTTCCACCTTTTCAATATCACGGCTTAACGATTCAAAATAAGGAACCGTCGATTCGTCTGTTAGAGCTTCATCCGATTGAAGCACAACTTGTACGGGCAGTGAATTCCCGCTCCCAAAAGCTTCTTCAATCGCCTGAAGTCCCTGCACCGATTCGTATTCAGATCCAATCTCATCCACCGTATTGAACGACAGATCATCATTATACGTAAACAACAATGGAATTGTTATTAAAGCAACTACCCCCATGGACAACAAGGGTCGGTTGACGGACAATTTGCCGATCCAAATCCAGATTTTGCTGTCACTGTGAGAAGCTGATTTTTTGGATGGCCAGAATAACTTTTCTTTTAACAGCGCCATGAAAAACGGCACGACCGTAAAGAGAACGATCATCAGAACAAATATACCGACCGCCACGGCCACTGCTGATTTAAAAATAGGGAAATCCGCGAAACCGATTGCCAGAAAGGCGATAAATCCGGAAACTCCGCTAATGAATAACGTCCGTCCCGCTGTTCGATACGTGTTGATAATCGACTCTTCCACTCCGCGCCCAGTGCTCAATTCTTCTTTATAGCGGCTGAGCAGCAGGATGCAATAATCCGTCCCAATTCCAAACAGAATCGCGACCAAAAAGATTTGAGTATAGTTGGACACCGGGAACCCGAACCAGTCAATGAAGTAAGCAACAATCGATTGGCTCAGTAAATATGAAATCCCGACTGCGACAAGCGGGATGAACGGCGTTACCGCAGAACGGAACACAGCCAGCAGCAATCCAAAAATCAGGATAACTGTGATGATTTCTGTCCGTCTCAAGCCTTCCTGCGCACTGAGATTGACATCATGATTGATAATTGCCTGGCCTGTCACATATGCAGTCATGTTCTCAGGGAGAACCGTTTCCCTGATTTCCGACGCCAGTGCTTGCACTTCTTCGTCAGTTCCGCTCACAGTGATTGGAACCAGTATCGTCTGGCCGTCTTCGGAAACTAGCTGTTCTTCCAGTTCAGCACTTTCAAAAGGATCCAGCACATTTGACACTGGATCTCCAAAGCTCTCGATGGCTTGCACGATCTCTGCCACTTGGGTTCTTGACTCTTCAGTCACTTCGCTTTCAAGCTGAAGCACGAGGGAAATGTTCTGAGACGCTTCCCCGGCAACTTCCAATAGATTCACTGCCACTTGGGACGAAGCATCTTCCGAAAGTTGGAATGAACCCGCTTCTTCTGCCTGTTCAGTCAGATTAGGGGACATCAGGAATAAGGTTGCAGTAAGAGCAATCAAAAGAATCATGATCGGCCATTTAAACTTTAATACTGTACGCATTCTTTACACCCCGTCCGCTTTAATAATATCTTTCAGTTTCCGTAAAATGATAAGGAATTGTTCAATTTCTTGATCTTCCACTTTTTCGTAAATCATTTTTTCAAGATAATCCGTCAGAACTTTATCGGACCGGACAAGAATTTCCTTGCCTTTATCGGTCAACTCCAAAAGTTTTTCCCGTCGATCTTCAGCCTGGACCACTTGAACCATTTCTTTTTGAAGCATCTTTTTAATGCGGCTGGAAACCGCGCTTTTATGTACACCTTGCAATATCGCCAGTCGGGTCGACGTGATTCTTCCTTCTTTGCTGATCAACTTGAGCATTTGCATCTGTTCAGGGGAAAACTCTTTCCAAAGCGGATCATCTACCGCTCTAATCACACGTTCCGTCCCATAAATCATGACTTCCGTAAAAAGATCCACTGCTTCTTTTACTTTTTTATCCACAATAGTCCACCCCCTTAACCAGTTAATAGTTTAGGGGGTAAACTGTTATCCGTCAAGCCTGTACTTTTGACAATAAAAAACCCGCGAACCGAATTCGCGGGCATGAAGAGCTATACATTTCTAGTCGCTGTGTTACGGATTTCCTGCCGTCGTTCATAGATATTTTGAGCAATTGTTTTCACTACCGCATAAGTTGGAATCGCAAGAAGAATTCCCCATAACCCTGCAATATTCCCAGCCGCCAGGATAACAGTGATGACTGTCAGAGGATGCACATCGAGCACGCTTCCCATGACATTCGGACTGATGAAAGTACTTTCAATTTGTTGAGCCACCAACATGATGACCGCCACCCAGACTGCCATAATCGGATCCTGGACCAACGCAATGATCATTGCCGGAATAACCGCAATATAAGGTCCGATAAACGGAATGACATTCATGACCATTCCTACGAGGGCGAGCAGCAGTGCATACTCGAGACCGATGATCAGATAACCGATCAACAGCATGACTCCCACAAGGAAGCTGACAATCAACTGGCCTTGTATGAACGCCTTTAAGGTTTTATCAATGTCCTGCAAAGTTTTTCGGATCCACACTCTGCGTTCGCCGGAGAAGAACTTCGAGATGAAAGGAATGAACTTTTTGTGATCGATCAATAGATAAACCAGGAAGAATGGAACAAGAATGATGGAAATGATTCCGGAGATCAACGTCGTGACGATGTCCATAATTCCCATGCCTAACCCCGATGCCCAAGTTCCGGCTTCTTGGGTCAAACTCTCAATTTGCTCCTCTACCGCTTCAGGAAGCCGTTCCCGCTGGTCCATGACAAAGTCCACATAACCCTCGATATCCTCCATTATTTCTGGAGCACTTTCCACCAGTGTATTCACCTGTTCGGTTATAGCAGGGCCAATCATTTCGTAAAAGAGCCAGAAAATCGAAACAATCAGCATTGCAATGATCAATATAGCAGACCACTTTGGGAATTTCCGGTTCATTAAAAAGTACAGAATGGGTCTGGTCAAATAAAATAGCACACCGCTTAACAAAAGTGGAACAAAAATTGTCCCAGCAATGATAAACAATGGCTCAAATATTTCTTTTACTTCAATGAACAATCGAATAATGATCAAAGTAAGAATAATACCAACTGCGGATTGAAACCAAAGTTTATTCGTCAAGAGAACACCTCCTTTCTGCTTATAGGTATACCCAGTTTACCAAAAAATATGTTATATTAATCCTTTGGACGGCAAGGAACTTTTCATGAGGGCGAAGCGTCCCTGACAATAGAATCGTGTAATGGAGGATTTCAAATTAATGGAACAATTATGGCTCACCTTTAAATTTTTGCTTCTCGGTTTATTTCAGGGCTTGACCGAACCCATCCCGATTTCATCAAGCGGCCATCTTTTGATTGCGCAATATTTTCTTGATATTCAAATCGAAGGAAGCACCTCGACTTTTGCATTGCTCGTCAATACCGCTTCACTGATAGCTGTACTGATCATTTATCGGAGTGACATCAAACGCCTGGTCATCAACAGCCTCAAATTTTTCAAAGTTAAAAACGATGAGACGCGCCGGGACTTCATGTTTGTTGTCTATCTGGTAGTCGCGACCATTCCGGCAGCCATCATCGGCTTATTATTCCAAGATCCGATAGATGATTATCTCTCAACTGTTGTGACTGTCGGAATCACATTAATCATCACGGGTATCGCTCTTTGGCTGATCCGCAATTTAAGAGGACAGCGCAAAGATGGCGGTATGACGATGAAGGACGCCTTAATCATCGGCGGCGCGCAAGCAGTGGCGTTGATTCCTGGCATCAGCCGGAGCGGCGCGACGATTGTTGCGGCGATGGGCCGGGGCATCAACCAGGAAACCGCCCTGCGCTTTTCCTTCCTTCTTTTTATCCCGATCAGTCTTGGAGGAGCGGTACTCAGCATTACGGACATTTTAAATGATGAAAACTTGGCGGTTTTGGCTGTTCCATACATAATGGCTTTTCTGGGTTCACTTGTTGCATCCTATTTCTCATTAAAATGGTTCATGAACATTATGGCAAAGGGACAATTGAAGTATTTTGCCATCTACTGTTTTACAGTTGGACCTCTCGTCGTCCTGCTTTGGTTTTTGATGACATGATTTTTTCCATACAAAAAGGGTTTTTGGGATTAGCTTTCCAAAAACCCTTTTATCTATTGAAAAACTTCGCCGTATAATACGGTTGGTCCTCTTCATTGAATGCGGTTCCCACGCCCAAATAACCAAAATCGGGTTTTACAATGTTCTCTCGGTGGCCCGGCGAATTCATCAGCCCTTCATGTGCGAAAATGCTGCTGTATTGGCCGTACGCCAGATTCTCGCCTGCAATAAAGAAAGAGATGCCGTCTTCACTCATCCTGTCAAATGGTGATTGCCCCGCCAGGTTGGTGTGGCTGAAATAGTGATTTTCCGCCATGTCGTCGCTGTGTTTTCGTGCGGTGCTCCTGGTGGCCTCATCCCATTTCAGGAGCGGCAGACCCCGCTGAATCCGCGCTGAGTTTGTCAGTTCAAACAGCAATAACTCATAGCCATCTTTCAATTCCTCTGTTTGTTCAGCGTAAATTTTCGGTCGTTCCGCCTCCAGCTCACCTTGGATCACTTGAATGGCCGTCACTGACTCTTCTTCGTGAAGATCGTAAAATACCGTTACATAGCTGCTGTCCATGTTGAACATGTCGTACTCATCACGTGTATCGAGAATATACTGCACATTGCCTTTTCGCAGACTTTTCAAAGGTTCTCCAAGGACTTCACGCACTTCGCTCTTGGTGGAAGCCATCGTAATGTCCTCTGTAGAAGAAATAATATCCTGGTTCGTGAACATGCCGTTCACCAGTCCATCCTGATCATACGACAATAGCACATAGTTTTGAAATTCCTGATGATAGCTGTGCCAATCGGTACCGTACTCATTGCGCATCAACCGAAGCGGCAGACCGACTTTCGCCTGCGCGTCTTCTTTTGTCATCCCGAGGGTAATATTGTGGATGGCGAATAAAGAATCCGTATCCGAAAGCTCCGGTTTGGGCACTTCTTCCGGCAACTGCTGCAGATTGCCGCTGGTGACGAGTGCCTGGAGCTCGCCCGCGAAACGAACAGTCAACTGCCTTGCCCCATCAAGCGCTCCAGCAACTTCCGGATCTGATATCACTCGGTCTATGGCGCTATCGACCGTTTCCAGAAAATCCAAATCGACATACTCACCTACCGGTTCTTCCCATAATGGCCGTGCGAAAAAAACTCCGATCAGCAAAATGACTATCCAAAAGATTCTCCGCACACGCATCACCTCTTGTGTTAAGTTTAATCGCAAAACCGCAAAGCATAAAGCAAAAAGCATTGACGAAAGAACTGTGTCTCAAATAAAAAAGAGCTTCCTCAGGAGGAAGCTCTGAAAACTTTACAATTCATCTGTAATAACCGTTTTCTTTGGCGAACTGAAAAGCAAAGTAAATACCAAGCCCGCAGTAAATGTAGCCAGGCTGAGAAGCAACGTCGTTAGATCGCCGGATACCCCTGGGAACACCACAAAGAGAGATCCAAGAATCAATCCGATAATCGCCGCATACGTTACATACGTGTAATGGATCAATAAATAGCGGATGAGTTTGCTGCTGATGATAAAACCGATCATTACTCCCGCCCCGATTGTCAGGATGACCGGAATATTAAGTGTCGATAGCGCATTGATGGCAGTCGAATAAACACCAATCAACAACAGTATGAAAGATCCACTAACGCCCGGCAGCAGCATGGCCATGCTCGCAATCCAACCTGAAAAGAATAGAAGGAAAAAGCTCGGAACACTCAAAACAGTGATGGGCACAATGGCGTCACTCGTCTGGATGAAAGCAGTCGATGCCAACGCTATCCCAATAACTGACAATATGACAATATGGCGTGTCGTAAAGTTCTTTTTCACTTCCGCCGTCTTCATAATATAAGGCAATACTCCGATGATCAGTCCCATAAAGAAGAACTGGGTGGCTTCAAAATAATTGGTCAGTAAAAAGTCGATAAGTCGGCTGAAAAGGAGGAGCGTAATGACAATTCCCATTGCCAGCGGCACGAGAAATCCAAGATGCTTTTTCCATTCCCGACTGAAAAATCCGCTTATAGCAGCCAGCAGTCGATCGTAGATCCCTAAAATAAATGCAATTGTTCCACCGCTGACGCCTGGAATCAGATCACTGATGCCCATTAACACACCACGGTAAATATTTTTCCATTCCATTGTTTCTGTCTCCTCACAAATAAAATCACTTTTCTCAGTATACCACGTGCAAAATCTAATCTCGACCCAGGAAAAGATCAGCTGAAGATGTCTTTCGCTTCTTCCATGATCAATTGAATGATTTCTTCCGCACGCTCTTCTTTTTTCAACAACCGCGTGTTTTGGCCAGCCCATAAAGACATAAACCGGGAGTCGCCTTTTTGGGCTGCCTGGCCGCGAATATCTTTTGTTATCGTATTCTGAGACGGAAAAGGCAATGGAATGGTTCCCGTTTTTTCGAATTCTTCTATGAATAAGTTTTTAATACCGCGCGCAGGCCTTCCTGAAAAACTTTTCGTAATTACTGTACTTTCTTCATTGCTATTGAAAATGGCTTCTTTATAAACCCTGTGGGCTCCTGATTCTCGGGCCGTCAGAAAGCGGGTTCCGACCTGCACACCTGATGCGCCAAGCGCCAGAGACGCCGCCAATCCCCGACCATCTCCAATGCCGCCAGCCGCTATGACCGGCACAGTTACCGCATCCACAATTTGCGGTACCAGTGACATTATGCCAATCTGTGCTCCTTGAGAATGCTTAGCCAACGAAAACGTGCCGCGATGTCCGCCCGCTTCGCTTCCTTGCGCAACAACGGCATCCACGCCCGCCCTTTCCGCTGCTTGCGCTTCCGCAACTGTCGTCACCATTGTTATCACTTTCGCCCCTTTACGCTTTGCTTCTTTCATTTGGCTTTCATTCAGACAGCCAAATGCCGTGCTGATCACCGGAACCTCCAACTCGATGCAAAGGTTGAATTGTTCGCTGCTCCAGTCTGGGGAGGCGTAAGAAGATTGAACTTCCTTAATCCCCAGCTCTGAACGAAATGGATTCAAAGCTTGCTGCACTTCTTCCAAACGAGTGAAATCATCTTCCATATGAGCCGTGAATATATTCACCCCAAAAGGCTTATCCGTGAGATTTTTGATTTCTTCAATCGCTTTGCGCAATTCTTCAGGTTTCATATACGCTGCACCCAGCGTACCCATCCCTCCCGCTTCGCTGACGGAACTTACTAACGCCACGGTGGTTGGGCCACCCGCCATTCCTGCTTGAACAATCGGATAATCAATATGGAACAATTTGCAGAGCCTTGTATTCAATGAAATCATCGGTTCCCCTCCATCCATTTTCTCCAAGTTACAGTATTTTTTGCATCTTCTCAACACCCAGCTCCACTGCGCAGGAACTTTCCAAGCACTTATACGTTTTATATATTAGATAAACAATAAAAGGCGGGATTGCGTTATGAAGGGGCTCCTTTCTCTTTCGGGCATCACTTTAATCGTCGGGGCCATGGCTTTGATCCTATTTTCATTTACCGGTAATCCTCTCGAGGATCTTAAAAATCAGGAAAGACTATTCACATATACGGAAATACGTGAAAACTATTCAAACGAACCGCCGGATACTCCCTTGTTTACCGCTAACAAAAGGAGCAGTTCTGCG
>DATHVY010000217.1:0-10386 GCA_035461045.1 Planococcus sp. (in: firmicutes) | reverse complement strand
AGTTATGAAGAAGAAATGGTGGAAAGAAGCAGTAGCTTATCAAATATATCCGAGAAGTTTCAAAGACTCGAACGGAGATGGCATCGGCGACATCAACGGTGTCACGGAAAAACTGGATTACTTGAAGGATCTTGGCATCGACGTGATCTGGATTTGTCCGATGTATAAATCGCCCAATGACGATAACGGTTATGACATCAGTGATTATCAGAACATAATGGATGAGTTCGGGAACATGGCGGATTTTGATCGCCTGCTTGCAGAAGTGCATGCGCGCGGAATGAAGCTCATCATCGATTTGGTGATCAATCATACGAGCGATGAACATCCATGGTTCATGGAATCCCGTTCATCACAGATTAATGACAAGCGAGATTGGTATATATGGAGCGATGAGCCGACCAACTGGGAAAGTATTTTCGGGGGGCCGGCGTGGGAATATGACCAAGAGACAAAGCAATATTATCTGCATTTATTTTCAAAAAAACAGCCGGATCTGAACTGGGAAAATCCGGAGGTGCGCGAAGCTTTGTACGGTATGGTCAATTGGTGGCTTGATAAGGGAATTGACGGTTTCCGTGTCGATGCCATCAGCCACATCAAAAAAGAGTTGAGCGATATCCATGACCCCGAACAGAACCTGTACGTGCCGGCCTGGGAGAAAATGATGAACGTGAATGGCATTCAGCCGCTGCTCGCCGAACTGCGTGACGAGACGTTCGCCAAACATGACATCATGACCGTCGGCGAAGCGAACGGCGTCCAGGCGGGGGACATCGATGAGTGGATCAGTGAAGATAACGGCAAATTCAATATGGTGTTTCAGTTTGAAAGCATGGGGCTGTGGGATACAGATTCCACCACCGGTATGGATGTGCCCAAACTGAAAGAAGTGCTGACGAAATGGCAAAAAGGCGTGGAGGGTCATGGCTGGAATGCCTTGTTCATCGAGAACCATGACAAGCCCCGGATCGTTTCCACATGGGGGAACGACCAGGAATTCTGGTGGGAAAGCGCGACCGCCATTGGCTGCATGTACTTTTTCATGCAGGGGACGCCGTTCATTTACCAGGGGCAGGAGATCGGCATGACCAACGCGCCGTTCGCGGATTTGTCGCATTATAATGATGTGCAGACGCACAACCTTTACCATTTCAACCGTTCGGAAGGCATGGAGCATGACGCGGTGATGACCATCATTCAAGCGCAGAGCCGTGACCATTCCCGGACACCGATGCAATGGGACCGAAGCTTGAACGCCGGCTTCTCGACATCCTCGCCGTGGCTGATGGTCAACCCGAACTATGACCGGATCAATGTGCAAGCGCAATTGGTGGACCCGAAGTCCATCCTGTCATTCTATAAAAAGATGATTGCGCTTCGCAAGCAGCTGGACGTCCTCGTCTATGGCAGCTATGAGCTTTACGAGGCAGGCCACGATTCGATTTACGCCTACACCCGTGAATCCGAATCGGAAACGGTGCTCATCGTCACCAATTTAACGCAGTATGCTTGTTACTGGGACGAACCGGAAGACGCCGACTGCCTGCTCGCCAACAGCGACGAGCTCGATTCAAAACAACTTCATCCATTTGAAGCGAGGGTATATCAATTAAATAAGAAATAGGTTGACCGGACTCCTTGATGAGTCCGGTTTTTATTGGTTTGAATCGTATTTTCTTGATCACGGAGCGTATTTCGTTTGCAATGGAGCATATTTCGTTGATTGTGGAGCGTATTGAGAGAGTTACGGAGCGTATTTTTCCCTTTTGCTGAATTCGGTTTCTCACTCGGGCTTCGTCCGTATGCTATTATTGAAGAGAATCAAACTAGGGGCAAACCGAAGAAGACAGGAGGTTTATCAATGGATAATAACGATTTATTAATCAGGTTAAGGTATGCACTTGATATTAAAAACAGTGACATGGTGGCGATTTTCAAATTGGGCGGCATCGAAGTATCGAAAGATGAAGTGATGCTGCTCCTGACGAAAACACCGGACAGCGAAGAAGACGCGGTGGAGACAGAAAATCATACGCCGCTCGACAATGCGATGTTCGAGATGTTCCTGAACGGATTGATCACTTTTAAACGAGGGCCGAAACCAGGGGCCGAGGCGCCGGAACTCAGCCGCGAGCGGGCGAACAACCTGTTGCTGAAGAAAGTGAAGATTGCGTTGCAGCTGACGACCGAAGACATCATCGACATCATCGGGCTCGCAGGAGTGACGATCACGAAAAGCGAACTGGGTGCTTTGCTCCGCAAAGAAGGCCACAAGAATTACATGGAATGCGGCGACAAGTTCGCCCGCAACTTCCTGAAAGGCCTGGCAATCAAGTATCGGAAATAAAAAATGAACCAGCCCCTCCATCGAACGCGATGGAGGGGCTGGTTTTATGTTCCGGACAGTAAATCCAAATAACTGGAAATCCAAGCTCAATAAAACACAAAAAGCCACCGGCAATCCTTCTGCCGGTGGCGTCATTCATTATTAGTAAGCTGTCCAGCCCGAATCCGCTGTGATGACTGCGCCGTTGACGAAGCTTGAGTCGTCGGAAGCGAGGAATAGCGCAACTTTCGCGATTTCATCTGCCGTACCGATGCGCGGGTTGAGAGCCATGCCCGGCTGGGTGCGACCCATGCCGAACTCGCTGATGCTGGTCATCGACGAGCTGATGTTTGTTTCCACTCCGCCCGGTGCGATGGCGTTGCAGCGGATGCCGCTGTTGGCGTACATGAAACCGGTATTTTTCGTGAATCCGATCACCGCATGTTTCGAAGCGGTGTATGTTGCACCAGCGCGTGCTCCCTGCAGACCGCCAGCTGACGAAATGTTGATGATGACGCCTTGCTGTTTTTCAAGGAAGATTGGCAGCGCTTTGCGCGTCGCACGCATGACGCCCGTCGTATTGACCGCGAAAATGCGCTCCCATTTGTCGTCTTCGATCTCGCCTGCAGGTTCGAAATTATCCATGATGCCCGCGTTATTGACAAGGATATCAAGTGTGCCAAATTCACTGACCGTTTTGTCGATCAGATTTTGGATGTCTTCTTCTTTCGCTACGTTGGCAACCACGGCAATTGCTTGGCCCCCCGCTGACTGGATCGCTTCGACCGCTTGATCGGCGGCTTCTTGATTGATATCGGAAACGACGACTTTCGCTCCTTCTTTTGCGTAAAGGGTGGCGATCGCTTTCCCCATGCCTGATGCCGCTCCAGTGACAACGGCTACTTTTCCTTCTAATCTCATTGATTTCGACCTCCTAATTTTTATTGAACAAGTGTATAATAAAATTATATCGCTACTAGGAAGCCACTTACAATAAACAAAAAATCGCTTTCTGTTGAGTAATGAACGGAAATCCGAAATCTGTCCGAAAAGAGGTGGGGAAGTTGAAGAAAACGGATTTGCGAGTGATCAAGACGAAAGAAACTTTGCATGAAGCGTTGATTCATCTGCTGAATGGAAAACCGTTGACGGACATTTCCGTCACCGAAATGTGCAGGGAAGCGCGTGTGAACCGGGGCACGTTTTATCTGCATTACGGCAAAGTGGAGGATTTGTTTGAAGAGTATTTCAAGGAGATTATGACCGATCTGACCGATTCGTATATGGAGCCATACCGCCATGTACACATTTTAAAAACGCAGCAGCTCGATCCGTCAACAATCCGCATTTTCCATCACATCGAAAAGTATAAGAAGTTCTACCGAATCGTTTTCTCAAAGTCTGTGCCGATGTCTTATTATTATCTACTGTTCGAACAAGTTAATAACCTGTTGAATGAAGACATACGGAAGTACGACCTCAGCTCCATCGACCGAGATATGATGAGTGCTTACCAGGCAAACGCAATTCTTGGAATGGCCATCGAATGGCACCGGAAGGATTTCCAACAGCCAGCCACCGAGATGAATGCGTTGCTTGTCTCTATTTTAAATTACCATTTGCAGCAATAAAACTGCAGATGAACGTCAATGAAGGCGCATTTCCTTTCAGACAAAAAACGCGGAAACAAGAACTGTTTCCGCGCCAACTGCTTCATCATTATTTGTTGTTTTTATACTGCATGTACACCACTTGGGTGACGAGGAAATCTTCCATTCCGTGCTTGCCGTCGGTTCCGCCGATGCCGGATTTTCTCATGCCGGCATGGTAGCCCTGGATGGCTTCAGCATTTTCACGGTTGACAAAGGTTTCACCGAATTTCAATTCATTGATGATGCGCATGGCTTCATTTAAATCGTCAGTGTAGACAGAAGAAGATAAGCCGTATTCGGTATCATTGGCTTTTTCGATCGCTTCGTCCAATGTTTTAAAGGTAGTAACCGGGATGACAGGCCCGAAAATTTCTTCCTTGATGATGTCGGAGTCATGCGAGACGTTCGTCAAAATTGTCGGTTTATAGAAGAATCCGGAAGCGAAGTCAGGGCGCTCTCCGCCGGTAGCGACAACTGCACCTTGAGTCAGGGCTTGTTGGACCATGCCTTCGACCGTTTCGAGCCGATCCTGGCTAACGAGAGGGCCGACGTCGACGTTTTTGTCTTCGCGTGGATTGCCAAGTTTCTTGGATTCGAATGCTGCGACGAGTTTTTTCGTCAATTCTTCTGCGACGCTTTCGTGGACATAGACGCGCTCAGCATTTGTGCATGCTTGCCCAGCGTTGGATAACCTTGAAGCTGCGATAGCTTCAGCGGCTAAATCCAAATCAGCATTAGCAGTCACGATGGCCGGCGCTTTGCCGCCCAGTTCCAGGTTGACTTTCGTGATGTTCTGGGCGGCGGCTTCCATCACTTTCGTTCCAGCGGGCACACTGCCGGTCATGGTGATCAGCTGTACTTTCGGATGAGACGCAAGCGCATTACCGATATCAGATCCCGTACCTGTGACGAGGTTATAAACGCCTTTTGGAATTTCTTTCATGCTGTCGATGATTTTCGTGAATTCTACGGCAGTGTTTGGCGTCTGTTGGCTTGGCTTGAGCACAAGGGTACAACCGGTCACTAGCGCCGTTGCCACTTTTCGTGCCAGGATGAACACCGGGAAATTCCATGGGACGATACCGGCAACAACGCCGATCGGCTTCTTGTACAGGAAGATGTTCTCGTTCGGTCGGTCACTCGGGATAATCTCTCCTTCGATTCTTCGCGCCCATTCTGACATATAATAGAAGTAATCAATAGCCGAATCAACTTCGCCGCTCGCCAACTCGAAATCTTTGCCTTGTTCTTCCTGCAGGAGATCAATGAACGTGTCGCGTCTTTTCGCCATTTCGTCACCCAGTTTCCGGACAATTTTGCCTCTTTCAATATTAGGCGTCAACTCCCATGACTGCTGGGCTTGAAACGCGGCTTCAACCGCTTTATTCACATCTTCTTTTGTGCCTTTCGGGATTTTGGAAATCACTTGTTCCGTTGAGGGATTGAGAATGTCGATCCAGTCTTTGCCCGTGTAGTTCATATATTCACCGTTAATGTACATTTGATGTTTCTGCAAAGTAACTCCTCCTCATATTCTATCTATAACTTGTTTTTCCCGAACGAGTACTGGTTAAAACAGGGAAAAGCGGATGGATGCGCTAACATGCAGAATAAAGGTAAATAGGTATAGATATCTATACAAGGAGGTTTTAAAGGATGAGAATACTGCTCTCGAACATCTCAATCGTCAATTCTGACACTGGAATTGTTTTTGGCGATGTGTTCTTGGAAGAAGGAAAAATAGCCGCTATCGGCGAAAACCTGACACACAAAGCGGATATCCTTTTGGATGGAAGCGATAAAGACTGGCTGCTGCTCCCGGGATTTATTGATCTTCACACGCATGGATCCCTTGGTTTTGATGTAATGGATGCGACTTCGGAAGCGTTGAGCGGCATGGCCCGCTCGTTCCCGAGGGAAGGAACGACGAGTTTTCTCGCCGCGACCATCACACAATCGGAACAAGCCATTATGGTTGCGCTGCAAAATGTCCGGAATTTCGAGTCTGGAGAATCGGAAGCGGAACTGCTCGGCGTCCACTTGGAAGGTCCGTTCATTTCTCCTGAAAGAGCAGGGGCACAACCGGTCGGGCATATCATAGAACCGTCGCTCAAGCTTTTCAAAGAGTGGCAGGAAGCGAGCGGAAACCGCATCGAGCTGGTGACGCTGGCTCCTGAAAGAAGCGGGGGAACCGAATTTATCAAAGAGCTGACAAACTCAGGAGTCGTTGTGTCGATTGGACATTCGGACGCGACATTCGAAGAAGTTCAGGAAGCCACCGAAGCTGGAGCCCGTCATGTCACCCATTTATACAATCAGATGAGCCCTTTTCATCATCGCCAGCCTGGAGTGGTGGGAGCGGCATTGTTGAACGACAATTTGACGGTGGAACTGATCGCTGATTTTATTCACAGCCATGAACAATCGGTCAGGCTTGCCTATCAACAGAAAGGGGCGGAGCGTCTGATTTTGATTACGGATGCGATGCGCGCCAAGGGATTGCCGCCTGGCACCTATGATTTGGGTGGGCAGCATGTGGAAGTGGATGAGAAGGCAGCAAGACTTTCCAATGGCAGACTGGCCGGCAGCATGTTGACGATGACACAAGCAGCGAAAAACATCCGCTCGGTCACGAATTGCAGTCCTGCTGAACTGGTGGCGATGACGTCCGCCAATGCGGCGAGGCAGCTCGGCTTGCCGCATAAAGGGCGAATTGAAATTGGATGTGATGCGGATCTGGTTATTGTGGATAAAGATCTGAACGTGGTAATGACCTTTTGCAGAGGAAATCTTGCGTATGAACGGGAGGGTTCGAAATGAACATTCATGTTGTCGACGATTTCAATGTGTTGAGCGAACGGGCGGCAGAATTTGTAGAGCAACAAATTCTGCAGAATGAACACTCGGTCTTGGGCCTTGCCACGGGCTCCACGCCAATTGGATTATACGAGAAAATGATTGAAGGCCATCGAATGCGCGGAATCTCGTACCGGAATGTCCGCACCATCAATCTGGATGAATATATCGGCTTAGGAAAAGATCATCCGAACAGCTATCACACATTCATGCGCAAGTATTTATTCGACCATATCGATATTCCATTGGAAAACACTCATCTTCCAGACGGCGAAGCTGTTTCGATTGAAGCGGAATGTGCGCGGTACGAGGCATTGATTGATGAATTGGGTCCGCCGCATCTGCAGATTCTCGGCATGGGCACGAACGGCCATATCGGCTTCAATGAACCCGGCTCAGCGGAGGACAGTGTGACCCATTGCGTGGAACTGGAGGCATCGACAAGGATGAGCAACGCGCGCTTTTTCGATTCGCCGGAAGAAGTCCCGACCCATGCTATCACGATGGGAATCGCTTCGATCCTAAAAAGCGAAGCCATCGTCCTATTGGCGTCCGGCCAAAAGAAAGCGCCAGGGATCAAAAGGCTGCTGACAAAACGGATCAGCCCCAACTTTCCGGCCTCTTATCTTTGGAAGCATCCGAATGTAACGCTCATAGTGGACCGGGAAGCCTATCAATTGGTTGATGAACACAGGGAGTGAAATGGAGGCGCTGCCAACCTAAATATTCATAAAATTTATTGAAATGTACGCTACGGCAACAAAGACGTGTCGAAATCCGAAGCAGATGAGTTAAAGACTCAATTGAAAACGATCGAACAAAAGCCGGGGGAAGGCAACTAAACCCCGGTTAGTTTCATCGGGAGAAAGCCACGAACCGTTGCTATACGACAAAAAGAAGGTTTTAATAGAGGTATGATAGAAAATTGACTCAAACTCGATCCACCTTAGAAAGGAGCACGAACTTGATGAAATCCCAATTCCCTTTTTCAAAAGATACGGAGCTTGCCTTTAAGAACGAGCCCCCTGGACAGTGGCTTTCCAAACTCCCTGAAGGCTGCATCCGGCTCAGTTCCGGCTATCCGATGCCAGAACTTGTCCCTTCCGAAGGGATAAAGTCGGCCGTTGTCCGGTTGCTGGATGAAGAGCAGGACTTGCCGCTGCATTATTTGGGCAGTCCACGAATTCCAAAGCTGAAACAATACATAGGAGAAAGAATGGCGAGACGGGGAATGCCGGTCGCGGAAGAGGAGCTCCTGGTGACTTCCGGGGCATGCCAGGCAATTGACTTGATTTCTCGCATTCTGTTGGACAAAGAAGCGTTGATCGTCATCGAATCGCCGACGTATATGGAAGCGCTGGAAGTGTTTCAAAACTACACAGATCAATTCCTGACTGTTCCGATTGATGCGGACGGGCTACAGACGGAAGTGCTTGAAGAGCTGTTGAAGGAACGTCAAAAGCAGGGGCAAACATTGCCTCGAATGCTTTATACCATTCCAACGTTCCAAAATCCAACCGGCACAACCATGTCCGAATCCCGCCGCCGCCATGTGCTCGAACTGGCGGAAGCTTATGATTTCCTGATTCTCGAAGACGATGCTTATGGCGAACTGTGCTTCGGCGAGCGACCGGTTTCGTTGAAAGCAATGGACGAGCAAAACCGTGTGCTGCATGTTGGATCGCTGTCAAAAGTGGTCGCACCGGGCATGCGCATCGGCTGGGTCGCTGCACCAAAAGAGTTGATCGAACCGTTATCTTGGTTCAAGAAAGACTTGGACCATCCATTTGCGCAGGCGACGATGGCGTCGTTTTTGGAAAGCATCGATTTTGATGAGCATTTGAAAAACTTGACTGAGTCTTATGAAGCAAAATGTGCAACGCTCCTGGCATCATTGGAAAAGTTCCTGCCACCTGCGGTCACATGGTTTAAGCCGGAAGGCGGCTACTTTGTCTGGCTGAAAGTGCCGGAAGTCGACACGTCGCAATTGCTGCAAGAAGCTCTTGATAACGGTGTGTCTTACGTGCCGGGCAAGTTCTTTTTCCTCAATCAGTCCGAAGGGCTCGAATATTTGCGTTTATCGTTCAGTTACGCGAATGAAGAAGAAATCGTAACAGGCGTGCAACTGCTGGCCCAAGTGCTGGCTTCAAAAGTTGAAGAAAGGGGAGAGTGCCATGACGGACTTTAAAGGAATGCCGACCACCAGCATTTCCGATTGCACAAACGGTTTCCATAACATGGAGCCGGCAATCAAACCGTTGAAGGATGGGTACAGGGTCTGCGGAAAAGCGTTCACGGTCCAAATTCCAGTAGGCGACAGCCTTGGCGTTTTGCGAGCCATTCGGGAAGCGGAACCCGGGGATGTCTTGGTGATAGACGGCAAAGGAGATCTATACCGTGCGGTCGCCGGAGATTTCGTTGTGGGGCTTGCCAAAACGCTCGGTATTGCGGGAATGGTGATAGATGGTGTAATTCGTGATATTAACGGCATCGAAGACTTGGATTTTCCGGTTTTCTGCAAAGGTACGACAGTTGCCTCGGCTTCTTCCAAGTCCGATAAGGGCGAAACAGGCTCAGCCATTTCCTGCGGAGGCACAATCGTTCATCCGGGAGATATTATCGTAGGTGACCGGGATGGTGTAGTCGTGGTTGCGAAAGAAGATGCGGAGACGATTCTGAAGCAGACGAAAGCGAAGGTAGCGAAAGACCTCCAGCGGGATGAGAAAATCTCCGGCAGTGTGGAAGAAACGAAAGCTTATTTGGATAAAATGTTGAACAAATAAAAACAGGCCCCGGAAAGCTCCGGGACCTGTTTTATTTATGATTAGTTTCTCAGCCTTTGTTCAAGGCATTGCTGATTGCCGGTTGACGTGCCTTGCTGAAAATTCCTTTTTTGCCGAAAGCATTAACGATAATGACGCCACCGATAGCGATCACTCCGCCGATCAACGCAAGTCCGGTCGGCAATTCCTGCAGCCAGATCCAGGCGACGAGGATGGCAACTCCAGGTTCGAGGTAGATTAAGCTGGAGACCGAGCTGGCATTGGCCAGTGACAGGGCAGTTGCCCACATCACATAGCCAATCGCTGCTGGAAAGATGCCCACGTATAGTGTGGCTAAGTGTGCTTCAACTGAAGCAGTTCCTAGCGTTGTTGCAAGGCCCGGTGCAAACACGAAAAACGGCATCGTGCCGGCCCATGTGAAATAAGCAGTCAATTCGATGGCGGAATAACGTGTCAAGAGAGGCTTTTGAAAAACAAAGAAAATCGCAGAAGCAAAAGCGGCGATCAACACGAGCAGGGCTCCCGGCGTCAACGTCAGTGAAGCACCGTCCGCACCGAATGCGATAAACGAAATGCCGACAAACCCGATCGCCAGACCGATCCAGCCGAGTGAACCAAGACGTTCTTTCAAAAAGAAAATCGCAATCAGCGCAGTGAAAATCGGACCAGAGCCTACAAGCATTCCAGCCGTTCCTGCAGAGATGGTTTCCATCCCGAACGTTACGAATATATGATAAAGGCTGATGCCGATCCAGCCAAGGACCAG
>DATHVY010000216.1:0-2031 GCA_035461045.1 Planococcus sp. (in: firmicutes) | reverse complement strand
AAATTTTTCGAGAATTCTTCAATGACGCGCTATTCCGACTTTTATACACTGCTCATCCAGGAAGAAATCATCACAAGGGCTGCGATGCTGAAAGAAAACGACCAAGGCTATTACTTTGGCATCTTTAAAAACGATTCCGGTGAATTGGTCGGCTTAATTAGCCTTTTCCATATCTCCCGCGGCGCATTGCAAAATGCCTTTCTTGGCTATGCAATGGATGAGCAGCATAACAATAAGGGCTATACGACCGAAGCCGTCAACCTGGCCGTCAACTTTGCGTTTCAGAAATTGGAACTGCACCGGATCGAAGCTGGTGTGATGCCAAGAAATACTGCATCCATCCGGGTTCTGGAAAAGGCAGGCTTCCATAAAGAAGGAATTGCCATCAAAAGTGTGCAAATCAACGGTAAATGGGAAGATCACCAGGTGATGGCGATCATCAATCCTAAGGATTTGTAATGACAGGGAAGGAAGAGTCGAATGGAAGAGGATCAAGTAATTATCGCCGCAGTCAAAGAAGACGACTGGATGATGTCGATCCTGGCTGCTGCAAAAACGCTGGATTTGCCGGACTGGTGGATTTGTGCAGGGTTTCTGCGTTCAAAAATGTGGGATAGGCTACATGGCTATGACCAGCGGACCCCGTTGGCGGATATTGACCTCATTTATTTCGATGCCGGCAAAGTGTTGGAAGTGGATGAAAAAAGATATGAAGCAATGTTGGCTGAAATCATGCCGGATGTACCTTGGTCGGTTAAGAACCAGGCAAGAATGCACAAAAGGAACCATATTGCTCCGTACCGCTCATCCGTCGATGCCATCTCCAAATTCCCGGAAACTGCCACTGCTATCGGCATCCAACTGAATTCGGAGAATGAACTCGTGTTAGCTGCACCATGCGAAACAGGGGATTTAATGAACCTGCAAATAAAACCGACTCCTCACTTTATTCAGCATGAGGAGCTGTTTCATATCTATGAACTACGGATCGCAGAAAAAGGCTGGCAGCAAACTTGGCCGCAATTATGCGTTTTTTCTAGTGCCTAAGAGGCTGGAATCGTATTTTTCTTGCAATGGAGCGTATTTCACGTTTTATGGAGCGTATTTCGAGCACAGCGGAGCGTATTCCAGGCTTAGCGGAGCGTAATACGGACGCCCAAAAATTCAGTTCCATCCAGGATCGCATTTCAATATGTTACTCACGGCTGAAAAAAGGGTATAACATATCCATCATGTAGACAACACGGAGGAGGAATAAAATGGACACAACCATTTTGCTTTATGTAGTGCTTGGAATTATTGTTTTAGGATTAGTCATAGTAGGAATTGGTGTCGCTATGTTGATGTCCGGGATGAAAGAACCGATGAAAGAGATCAAAGGCAGCGTGAACAGCCTGAAAGAGAGGACGGACAAGCTGACCTTGGAAGCTACGACATTGATGCATACGACCAACGAACTGAAAGAAGACATCCAATCGAAATCTGATAATGTCAACATCTTGATTGATGCAGCGAGAGGCACTAAGAATTCGGTTCTTGACTTGAATTCGTCAGTTCGCAGAATGACCGGCGATATTTCTTCGAAAGTGGACCATGACAAGGAAAGTGTTGCACAAGTCGATCAATGGAGCAATACAGCGATGGTTTTGCTCAATAAGTTGGAAAAACGCAAGAATGATATAAAAAGTGAGGACGATTATTATTCGGAACCCACAGCAAGCGATAAAATAACGGTAAGAACTATCAACTAGAACAGAAAGGCAGCCAAATGGGCTGTCTTTTTTCTATTCTTGATGTGTCGAAGTCGAAATCGGCAGATGAATTATAATCTTTCTTTAGTTTACAGAATATTCAAAGTATAATGAGTGTAATTAACGTTCAACCAGCTCGGCTATTTTCTGCTTGCCACCCAAAATGATGCAAAGGAGGGACCGATTTGATAAAACTGGCGGGCGTAACCAAAACATACGGGAGCGGGGATATCAAAACCCATGCGTTAATCGACATCGATTTGGAGATTAACGAAGGCGA
>DATHVY010000215.1:0-8120 GCA_035461045.1 Planococcus sp. (in: firmicutes) | reverse complement strand
GCGGGGAAGCATGATATCTTTAGCTTGGCGTTCATCGAATGAAAAGATGTTGCGCATATACGAAAGTTCAGTTTGATTGATTTCACCGCTATGGTAGCTTTGCGTCATAATAATTTTCAATTCTTCTTCAGAGTGGCCCTGAGGATGATCCGACATTTCAATCCCGAAAATCCGAAGAAACAAAATGGCTGTTCCCTTCATGAGCTTGATGAAAGGTGCCATCAAGAATCCGAAGATAAAAAGTGGACCGGAAAAAGCAAGTGCCATGCGCTCTGCAAAGTGAACAGCCAGATTTTTGGGTGTTAACTCGCCAAACACGATACGGATAAAGGCAATAAACGCGAAGGCAATCGTAAACGAAATGATCGACAAGCTCAAAGTACCAATTCCGAAATCCTGTAGAAGAAGATTCAGGATTTGTTCAACTGCAGGCTGCCCTAGCCAACCAAGCCCAATTGCCGTGAGCGTGATGCCCAACTGGCAAGCGGACAAGTAATAATCGAGATGATCGATTATTTTCTTGGTCAGCTTTGCTTTTTTATTCCCTTCCAGGATGAGCTGATCTATTCTGGCCGTCTTTAGATTAATCAAAGAAAATTCTGCGCCTACAAAAAATGCAGTCATCAAAACCAATAAAAACACTGTTAATAAACTTAAGATCACAATACTGTCCAATTACTCCCTCCGACTAGGAGGGTTCACCTCAGCTTTCTACGAATAGAGACAAGTATATCATATCTGACCACGCGATCATTGGTTGAGGACTCGATAAAAATGAAAATTGGAAACGATATGATTGTATACATCCCGATTAAGATTTATGATAAATAAAGAAAGAAGGAGTGATTGGATGACGACTTTGTGGCATGGAGGCCGAATTTATACAATGGCCAATGAAGGAGAAACAGTGGAAGCGATGCTGATCTCCGGCGGTAAAATAATTGAAACCGGTTCATATGAAGATTTAAGAGCTAAAACCGATAAAGAAGTCGATCTGAATGGGAAAGTGGTTTACCCAGGTTTTGTGGACAGCCATTTACATATGATCGCTCACGGCGAAAAATTGGCACGCGTGGATTTATCAAAGATTGAATCTTCAGAAGAGATGAAAGAACAAATAAGAAAGTCTACGAAAGAATTATCCGAAGGTGAGTGGTTCATCGGAGAAGGATGGAATGAAAATAATTTTCCGGATCGCAAAATATTTCACCGGGTTGAGCTCGATGAAATCTCCACCTCCCCGATGCTCTTAAAAAGGGTTTGCCGCCATGCCATCATCGCAAATTCCAAGGCACTGGACCTGGCGGGCATTACGAAAGATACACCGGATCCCGACGGCGGGCTGATCGTTAGGGATAGCGAAGGGGTTCCGACCGGTTTTCTTCTGGATACGGCCCAAGATTTGGTGGCCAATCAGGTTCCGGAAGTCACTGTGGAATATTTGACGAATGCTTTGGAGATGTCCATAAGGGATTTACTGTCCCTAGGTTTGACGGGGGGGCACACGGAAGACATGGGCGCTTATGGTTCTTATACGAAGCCGCTTCAGGCGTTCAAAAATGTCTTGGAGAGCGGGGTCAAATTCCGTTCCCATCTCCTGCTCGCCCACAGCCAGTTCGAAGAGATGATGGCTGAAGCCGAATATGCCGAACCCTTTATCGATCCGGGTGCGATGAAAATATTCGCAGATGGATCAATCGGTGGGAGAACGGCATTGCTCAGCAAACCTTATACAGATGACCCATCCACCAATGGAGTTGCCATCCATTTTGATGAAGATCTGAAAGATCTGGTGGCACTTGCCCGAAAACATGGGGAAGCTGTGGCGATCCACGTAATCGGTGATTTGGGCATGGAAAAAGCCCTTGACGCAATTGAAGCGCACCCGGTTCCGAAGGGGAAACGAGACCGATTGATTCATGCCATGGTTGTCCGAAAAGACTTGGTGGAGCGTTTGAAAAGGATTGATGTTGTTCTTGACCTGCAGCCAAGCTTTGTAACTTCCGACTTTCCATGGGTGGTGGAACGCCTCGGAGAAGAACGCCTGGAATGGTCATATGCTTGGAAAAAGTTATTGGATAATGGCCTGATTTGTGCCGGCGGCTCAGATGCCCCGATAGAAGATGTTGATCCAAAGCTTGGCATTTATGCTGCGGTTACAAGAAGACGGCCGTACGAAACTCATGATGGATTCTTGCCGGAAGAAAAGCTGTCACGGTTTGAGGCGATTCAACTTTATACGTTAGGCAGTGCACAAGCAATATACAAAGAACGGGAACGCGGCCAAATTCTGACAGGATTCGATGCAGATTTCTCAGTTTACGATCGAGACTTATTCGAAGGACCGCCTGAGCAGATTCTTGAAGCTGAAGTGGAAATGACGGTTGTTGCAGGCGAAATCATGTTCGAAAAACTGGAGGTGAAATAAATGGAAGCATTTATCGTGACAGGGGCCTCCAAAGGGATTGGATCCGCCTTATGCCATCAGCTTCATGAACAAGGCAAGCTAGTCATCGGAATTTCGCGTTCGGTCCCTGAAAATTGGCAGGGAACCACACTGCTCCCATATGATCTGTCCCAATCAGAAGGAATTCCGGAACTGATGGAACAGGCAATCGCACTTATTCCCGAACAATACGACTCGGTGACGCTGATTAATAATGCCGGAACCATCGAACCAATCGGTCTTGTTGAGAATAACGATCCTCAAAAAATCATTTCCAGCATTGGACTGAATCTAACTGCACCGATGCTTCTTTCAACAGCGTTTATCCAGCAGCTAAAAGGGTTTAACGGAGAGAAAAGGATCATCAATATTTCCTCAGGAGCCGGGCGCAAAGCATACAAAGGCTGGAGCTCCTATTGTGCAGGGAAAGCTGGCCTTGATCATTTCACGGTCTGCTTGGATGAAGAAAATGATGGGGTCAAAGCTGTTTCAGTCGCACCGGGGATCATTGATACTGGCATGCAGGAACGAATCCGGGAAAGTGATGAAGAAGATTTCCCTCTCCTTGACCAATTCAAAGAGTTCAAAGCTTCCGGCATGTTAAGCAGCCCGGAAGAAACGGCAAGCAAGCTGATTCAGTTGATCAACCGGCAGGATTTCCAATCACTGCAGCCGATACTGGATCTGCGTAGTTTTGAGTAAAGGGTGAAAAGCAATATGAAAGAAAAGAGAACAGATATTTTGTTGAAACTGGCTGGTGCGAAACAAGCGGGCGTCGATATGAAGAGCCCGAAAGCGGTTGTGACCCATCTTCTCGGGTTAGGGGAAAAGGAAGCCATTCTGTATTTCTATAAACCCGGCAGCGTGGAGTTTGACTTTGAAAAGTATGAAGCTGCTGTTGAAGAGATGCAGCAATTAGAGAAATAAACTCTAATCATACACTCCGAAATTATGATGTTTCGAATTTTTCGAAAACATGCTAGACTAGTATCAAACAAGTCGAAGAAAAGAGGGAAGATATGGGCTTAATTTTGCCATTGATGATTGTGGCGGCAGCGATTTTTGTCGGCATTTCATCTAAAAAGTTTTATGACAAGCCATATATCGTCAATTTCGGAATATGTACCATGATGCTGTTGCTGGTTATTCAAACCTTCCTTATGCAGCCGATTACGACGCTTGGCTATATAGCGATTGCGACATGCTCCATAGCATTTATCATTCAACTCGTACTGGGAGTAAAAAATGTAAAAGCAAAGCAGCAAGTCCAAGCTTAAGCAAACCAAAAAACCCGAATCCACGTGGATTCGGGTTTTTTTATTATAATCTGTTTAGTGCTTCTTCGACCGTGTCTTCTCCAGACACGAGGTCGAAGGTTTTATTGTAAACAGCCTTGTTATCCAGACAATGTACTAACACTTTTGCGACATCTTCACGCGGGATTGCCCCTGAATCCAACTCATCCGCAATTTTTACTGTCCCTGTTCCTGGGTCATTTTTAAGCAAGCCAGGGCGGACGATCGTATAGGTTAGCCCGCTGGCACGTAAAATATTATCTGCATGGTGTTTGGCCACGTAATAAGGGGCCATATCCAAACTCCAGTTTTCTCTGCGGTCTGCATGGATGGCGCTGACCATCAGGAAACGGTCAATTTTAGTTTCTTTTGCCGCTTCAATTGTTTTCGCCGCGCCATCAAGATCGATCAACAGCGTTTTATCCGAACCAGTTTCAGCTCCACTTCCGGCCGCAAAGACAACAGCATCACAACCATCCATGGCGTACATGATTTCTTCCACACTTTCTTCAAGGCTGACAACAACAGACTCGACTCCCAGTGCATTGAAAAAACTGATTTGTTCTTCTTTGCGCAACATCGCCTTTGGTGTGTGTTGCGCACTTTCTGCAAGCATTTGAACAAAATGCCTGCCTATCTGTCCATTCGCTCCGACTACCAGCACTTTCATGGTCATCATGCTCCTCTCAATTCTTCTCCTTTAAATCAATACCCTTCCATTACCCATTTAATCAAATTTCTGATAGTTTTCATGATACAGAAAACTTCATATGCACAGAACGTTTCTTTTTAAATGATGATTTAGTATAATATTACAGGTTAGTTATAATATTTGTATAAAAATTGAAAATATTTTGATTTTAGAACAGGAGCGAAGCCATGGAACCGAGAAAGAATAAAAATTGGAGTGCAAAAAGGCAAGTTGGCACAAATTCTCAGTTGTCTCCGGCTTTGTTGCCAACACAGGGCAAAGCGTTGGATAAAGAGAAGGGAAAACTGCTGGACGCTTTTACAAATGCATTCTTATTTGTACTCGGAGGAATAATTCTCTGTATGTTGCTTTATGGCGTCATTACCTATTTGTGAACTTTGAAGTTAGTCCAATGAGTTCTCGAAGATCAATAAAAAAACAAAGGGCACAGATTCCGTTGAATCCATGCCCCTTGTTTTTTAGATTAATCCCGATCCAAGCGATACAATCGATCGTCGCCATCAGAAGGAGTCCCACGCCCATCTGTATTATTGGTGATAAAATAAATGTCTTCACCATCTGCATAGACATCCCTAATTCTTCCGTATCCCTCGATTGAGTCAAGCACCTCAGCAGTTTCTAGATCCATTAAGTGAAGGGCTGCTCCTCTCAATGCCGAGACATATAATATGCCGTCTTGAATGGCAATCCCGCTTGGAGCCCAAGTTTCAGAAGAACCTGTCGTGTAAAATGGGGACTCGAGGCCAGGTTCAGTTTCATTGCCTTCAATAATTGGCCATCCGTAGTTATTTCCTTCTTGGATGATGTTGATTTCGTCGTTGGCCGACTGCCCATGCTCGGAGGCATACATCACTCCGTCCGCCCACGTGAGTCCTTGTGGGTTGCGATGGCCGCGTGAAAAGATTTCAAATTCATTTTGGTCATTTAACTTTAGAATTTTGCCGTTGACAGAACCTGGATCCTGAGCCAAGTCAGGCTCTGAAGCATCGCCGATTGCCGCAAACAAAGTTCCTTCATCATCCAAACTTATTCTTCCGCCATGGTGTACATTGCCAGTGGGCACGCCTTCAATCAAAACTTCCGTTTCGCGCCATTTGTCTTCTTCGAGCAATAAAGTTATGATTTTATTGTATGAATTTCCGTCTCTTTCGTACACATAGTATCCATAAGCTTCACCGCTGTCCTGGAAATCCTCTTTCAGGACAAACCCAAGAAACCCTGCTTCTGAAGCTGATGAAACCTGATCGGCAAATTGGACTTCCTGCCTCTGCTGTTCTCCGTCAGCGTCTATATGCATGACTGTACCAGGCCTTTCGGATATATAAAATTCTTCATCAACCTTGTTGATGGCCCAGGGGACATCGAGGTCGACAGCAATTTCCTCTGCGGATGCACTGGCATCTTCTGGAGATGCGGGAGCGTTACAGCCTGTCAATAATATGAACGGAACCAGAAAACCGAAAGTTTTTTTCACGGCAATCCCTCCTTCACACCATCATAATTGAATGGAAGCCTCAATGGAACTATTTTAAAAGGAGTGATTCACAATGTCTTTATTGAAAGAAGAGAAAGAAAAAGAAGCGATCCGAAAAAAACGCAACCAAATCCGTATCATAACGTGGCTTGTTGTCGCTGTTGCCCTTGTTTTAGTATGGTATTTCACGAATTAAAAAAAGCCGTCGATTGACGGCTTTTTGTTTTATCTTTTTTTGTTGTCATCCTGTGGTTTTACCATAAAATAAATATACAAATTATAAATTGCAAAAATGACAGCTAGTGAAACGATGATGACTGAGAGAAGGGGATAGACAGAGACCCCATTGTTCATAATATCGACTACGCGTGTGTAGATGATCCAAGGTCCTATTAATAAGATGAAGATATCGAGTGCAGTTCCTAATTTTGATCTCATAATTTGCCTCCATTGATTTCTATTCTTTCCATCTTACCAGATAAAGCGCCTTGAGTCTTCACGAAAGCGGGAGAAATGGCAGCAACGGATAAAGCAGCTCTCACTTGTTGGAGCGCAGTTTTTTTCGCGCCAAATCATCAGCAGCTCGGTTTTGGGAGTCTGGAATCCATTTGATGAAGCAGTACTCAAAACTGTCAGCAAGTTCTAAAGCCTGATCGAGCAAAGGTTTGTAGAGCGGGTTTTTCACGAAACGTTTTTCAAAAGCCTCAACAGTAACTTTAGAATCGCTTTTAATGGACAAAAAATCGGATTTTAATTCCTTTCCGAGTTCCAGGCCTTTAACCAAGGCAAGGAATTCTGCCTGGTGATTGTCCATTTCACCCGCATATTCACTCCAGTGGATCAGATGCCCTTCACCTTTGATGAAGACCCCGATAGCACTCACTTGCGGCGAGCCGGCAGTGGCAGCATCGATAAAAATTTCCAGCATGTTCACACCTGCTTTTCAATGATTAATGTTCACCTATAAGTGGGGGCATCTAGTAAACCCGCCGGTTGTTGTGATGAATGATTCGGACATCAGTATAAAGAATGTTGCAAAAAAAATCAATCTCATAGTAAGATAGGGAAATACCGACTTCTTAGGAGTGACAAGTTGAATAAACTTTCAATAATAAATGAAATCGATCATATGATGGAGAATTATTGTGAAGGCTGCTTTATCAAAAAGCAGCTGCGCAAAGATAAAAGCAAAGGTGCAGCCCATCGATTTTGCATTGAAACCTGTACAGTAGGCAGCCAGCTGAAATTCCTCGGAAATGAACTGAACAAAGTTAAAACAACCAATACTCAATAAGTAATTGTGCGGAATAGTAGTTTCCCGGTAGATTCAAAAAGGTCCTGACGCTAACCGTCAGGACCTTTTTCTATAGAATAATCTGTTTATAATTCGATGACATTAGCAGCTTGCGGCCCGCGATTTCCTTCGATTATTTCAAAAGAAACGGCCTTGCCTTCTTGCAAGGTGCGGAAACCTTCACCTTTAATCCCAGTAAAATGAACAAACACATCATCACCATCATTATACTCAATAAACCCATAACCTTTTTCTGAATTAAACCATTTTACTGTTCCCTGGTGCATTCGTGTTTCCCCCTCATTATTGAGTAATATAGTGAAGCAGAAATAACCCATTAATGGATGGCTATACTATACATGAAGGATAGAAAATCGTCAATAACCCGGCAGAAACAGTTAATCTGTTCAGAAAGGTTTATACTAGAAGAAAGGGGCGGTTGGATGAACAGCGAAATACTCAAGGACTGTAAGATTCAAGTGAAAGGGATCTATGATCATTTTGATGCCAGCCATGATTGGCAGCATATTGAAAGGGTCATGGCAAATGCGAAACTATTAATGAAGTCAGAAGCAGCAGACCCAATGATTGTTGAACTGGCAGTCCTATTGCATGATGTTTCAGATCCGAAATATAAAAAAGAAGGCGAAGAGCTGGAGTCGGAAATTCTTGCGAGTCTTGAATTGACCGATAAACAGAAAGACGCCATCCAGGCAGTGATTCAATCGGTTTCATTTAGTGGAGGGAACGGCATCGCGGCGGACACCGTGGAAGCCCGGATTGTCCAAGACGCTGACCGGCTGGACGCGCTGGGGGCAATTGGCATTGCCCGTACTTTTTCTTACGGCGGGGCGAAGGACCGGAAGCTATATGACTGGCAGGAGGAACCGAGGACACAA
>DATHVY010000214.1:0-5249 GCA_035461045.1 Planococcus sp. (in: firmicutes) | reverse complement strand
TTCACCTCTGTTATCAATTATACCAAAAACCATTATAAGAGTATCGTGGGACAGATTTTGATACGATAGAACAAAGGGAAAAGGAGATGGTTTAGGATGGTAATCGAATTGATGAAAGCGCACGCTTCAGTAAGGGATTATAAAGACAAGCAGTTAAGCCGAGAAGAAGTGAGCGAATTGGTTGAAGCAGCGCAATATGCCGCAACTTCACACTTTGTTCAAGCCTACTCGATCGTTTGGGTGACGGATGTCGAGAAAAGAAAGAAACTGGGTGAGCTGTCGAACAACGCCAAGCAAATGGAAGGCGCAGGTGCAGTATTCCTCATGTGCGCGGATTATAACCGCTTGAAGCACGCTGGGGAACTGCAAGGGGAATCGATTGTTTTTGACCAAGCAGAAAACTTGATCGTTGCTGTGACGGACGTGGGTCTGCTTGCGCAGAATCTGGCACTCGCAGCTGAATCCAAAGGCTACGGCATTTGTTATATCGGTGGCGTTCGGAACAATATGGAAGAGATCAGTGAGCTTGTCGGTTTGCCAGAAGGCGTGTTCCCGGTCTACGGTCTGACAGTCGGCGTGCCAAACGAAGCCAATGAAGTCAAACCGCGTTTGCCGGTAGAAGCGATTCTTCACGAAAACGCATACGATGAGGCAAAATACGCTACCATGTTACCTGCCTATGATGAAACCATCAAGAATTATTACGAAGCACGCACGTCGAACAAAAAAGTATCGGTCTGGTCAGAGCAAATGGCAACTTTCCTGAAGATACCCAGAAGAAAAGATCTGAAAGCATTTCTGGCGAAAAAGGGTTATGACTTTAAGTGATAAGAACTTGGAGCGGGGAGGGTCACTAATGAAGATCGCAATATTTGGCGCGACAGGAAGAGTTGGCGGAGAAATTTTGAAACGGGCTTTGGAGGATGGTCACCAGGTAAAAGCGCTGGTTCGTTCACCCAAGCTGGAAGAGCATCTCGACTTGGAAATGATTGTAGGAGATATTCGCAAAGCGGAGGATGTCGAACGCACCATTTCCGGTACGGAGCTTGTTTTCAGCGCAATCGGAACGGATAAAACGACCACCTTGTCGGAGTCGATGCCATTCATCATCAACTCGATGAAAGCTCATGGCATTCGGCGGATTATCACCATCGGCACAGCGGGTATCTTGAACAGCCGATTATCGGCAGGTGAATTGCGTTATCAGGGCGGCGACTCCAACCGGAAGATGACGTTTGCGGCCGAAGAACACGAAGCGGTTTATCGCATGCTTGAGAAGAGTGGGTTGGACTGGACCATTGTTTGTCCTACATACTTGCCAGACGGAGAAGCACTAGGGAATTACCGGGCGGAAAAGGATTATCTCCCGGAAGACGGCAAGAAAATCTCGGTAGGGGATACAGCCGAATTCGCATACCGCCAAATGGAGGATGCCGAATTCATCCACAGCCGTGTGGGCTTGGCTTATTAAAAGGTAAATAAAAAACAGTGGAAAAGCTTGTATGCTTTTCCACTGTTTTTTTGCATATTAAGCGGTGATGTCCCGCTTGTTAAATGTGATATAACTCAATGCCATGAAAATAATAAAGTAGACGGACAGGACAATCAGGGACATTGTCATCGTGATGTCCGGCGCCAGCATGAAGCCGGTGTAATACTGAGTCAAATCGGTGTGGGTGAACAAATAATATTTCACGATTTCGTAATTACTCAATAAGAAAACAGCTTGTACACCGGTGAACATCAAGAAGATGGACAAACCGATGGCAAGCGAGCTGGAACGGAAAAGCGTCCCAAGCATAAACGCAAATGTCCCGATCATCCAAACACTGGCAAAACTTAAAGCCACCAGTTTCAAGGCTTCCAGCCAGTAAGAACCTTCTGTAACTTCAGAACCGGTCCAAACCAAGAAAGTGCCTTCACCTATTCCAAAGAACAGCAGCCCCGCCAGTGCGGTTGCTGCCACCGTAATGACGGATAGAAGCACAGCAAAAAGCATGGTGGTGATGTATTTTGAGGTAAGTATTTTCCAGCGCTTTACAGGCCGCGTTAGCAGCATCTTGATGGTGCCCTGGGAAAATTCCGACGCCATGATTCCCCCTGCAACAATAACGGTGAACAACGTGACAAGCGAGAGCATCAGATGGGAGTCGAGCACTTGCTGCTGCATGCTTGAATATTCGAAGGGTGGAACCTCATTGTCCAGACGGTATTGGGAAATGGCAATTTCTCTTTCATAATAGGCTTGTTGAGCTTCGCCCAAATCGGGCTCAGACAGCATGGCCTGAAAATTCATCAGTTGAGCAGTTTGGATATCTTGCCAGCTTTCATCGATGTTTTCATTCATTGTGGAGTTCACCCAGTTAGTGATGGCTGAACTGGCGAAAAGAACAACAACGAGCAAGGCGATCATGATCCATGTGGATTTTTTGCTCCATAGTTTCATCCATTCATTTTTTATGAGATTGAGCAATTTGGCCACCTCCGGTAATTTCCAGGAATCGGTCTTCAAGAGTGGTTCGGTAAGGCTGAACGGCATAAATTTTTACGCCCGCCTTGACCAATAGATTGATGGCACCTGGAATGTGCTGTTCATCTGTATCGATCAAGAATCCTTTTTCATGTCGAATGATGGGAAAACCGATGCCGGTCAAAACTTCCTCGGCCAGTTCGGCAGGCTCAGCTTGAATAAAGAAACGGGGTGATTGTGTTTCATGAACCTGTTTAATATCGATCAATTCTCCATTTTGAATTACGGCAATCCGGTCGCACAGCAATTCGATTTCAGATAATAAGTGGCTGGAAACGAATACAGCGACCCCGTCCTCAGCGGCTACCTTCTGCAAGTACATGCGAAATTCACGGATACCTGCAGGATCCAAGCCGTTTGTCGGCTCGTCCAAGATCAAGAATTTCGGGTTGTGCAGCAGGGCTTGGGCAAGTCCAAGGCGCTGGCGCATGCCAAGGGAATAAGACCCGACCTTTTCGTTGATCCGTTTTTCCATGCCGACGAGTTTGATGACTTCGTCAATACGCTGTTTGGAAATTCCCGTGTGCATGCGGGAAAAATGCAACAGATTTTTATAGCCTGACATGTATTTATACAGTTCCGGATTTTCTACGATCACGCCGACTTTCTGTATGCTTTCTTCAAAATGCTTTTGAATCGACTGCCCTTCAATCAGCACATCTCCCTCAGTCGGGCGCATCAATCCGACCATCATGCGGATGGTCGTCGTTTTCCCCGATCCGTTCGGTCCGAGAAAACCTGTGATCTGACCTTTGTACAAGTCGAGGTTTATATTTTTGATGATCCTCTTTTTGCCGATCGTTTTCGACAAATTTTTGATTTGGATTAATGGTTGTTCGTTCATCCTGCAGCACCTGCTTTCGTCAATTTCGACATCCAATCGACCATATCCATTCCTGTTTCATCCCGTATTTCATCCAGTTGTCTATGGGCCAACACTTTGCCGCTTTTCAATAAGACCAATTCATCGAGTAAAGTTTCCACTTCCCGGATTTCATGTGTCGATAAGATCAAAGTTTGGCGCTCAAGATCCGTAAACTGAATCAGCCCCTTGACCAGATCGCCGCGCACCATTGGGTCGAGCCCGGAAAATGGTTCATCCATTAAATAATAACGACTTTCCCGTCCTAAAGTTGCAGCCATTTTTGCACGTCCGCGCATTCCTTTGGAAAGGTTTTTCATCTTAGAGGTTTGAGACACTTCCAAAAAATCGAGAACTTCTTTTGCTTTTGTTTCATTGAAGTCGGTATATTGGCTTTTGTAATAGAAGAACAATTGCTGGACTGTGAAATACGAATAGAACATATCGGCATCTGGGAGATAAGCGATTTCTTCCGCATTTTTTCGGCAAACTGGCTTGCCATCGATGAGGATGGACCCGCTGCTGATTTTACTTACGCCTGCAATCGATTTAAGCAATGTCGACTTGCCACTTCCGTTTTCACCGGCGATGCCGATTATTTTTCCGTTTCCGAGTGTTAAGTTGATTCCCTGCAGGGCTTTTGTGGCACCGTATGCTTTTTTGACGTTTTTCAGTTCGATCATGTTATTTCCCTCCTGACGAGATCCACGATTTCAGCTTTCGAAAATCCAAATGCTTCCACATTGGCGATGAACGATTTCACAAGCTCCGTTTTCTTGCTGTCCCGCAGTTGGCGGAGGCGCTCTTCATTTTCTGTAATAAAGGATCCTTGGCCCCGTTTGGTTTCTGTGAGTTCCATTGATTCCATCTCCCTGTAAACGCGTTGGACCGTGTTGGCGTTGACGCCGACCTCAATGGCATATTCCCGGACAGAAGGCAATTTTTCGCCGGGTTTTCGGACGCCACGTATAATGTCTCCTGACAGGCGCTCGATCAGCTGCTGATAAATCGGCTTGTCCTTATCAAAATCAAGCCCCATATTAAGCCCTCACTTTCTTCTCGAACCAGTAAGCGGACACCAAATAAAGAAAGATCAACAATCCCGTGACGACGGCAAACTGGCCAATTGGCAGCATGCCAGGGGTTTCGATGGATACCATTAACCCACGAGCGATATTCGTCAGAAACTCGGATTCATCCAAAGGGACGATCCAGAAATCCGTGACTGCCACAAATAACTCAGTAGCCTTGAAGCGATCCCACATTTCTATGCCGAAGATAAATAATCCGAATGTGACGATATAAGCAAAACCGCCAATTTTCGGTTTCATCGTATAAAACAGCGTCATGTAGAAGTAATAGATGATGGTGATTTGCATAGAGAAAAACAGGACGCCAGCTGCAAACATCAGCCCGGAGGGGATAAGGTTTCTGACTGTTGCCAAATCCGGTGCGAAAAACAGGAAGGCAAGCGTCAGGGCGGATATCCAGAGCAGCGAACCAGCAGTTGCAAGAATTACCGTAAGAAACTTGCTGGCATTAATCTTATGAATAGAAGCGCTGGAATGGAAAAATATATCCGGACGGTCCATCTCTTTCGTAAAAAGAATGGAGAGCAGGACAAGCGGCAAAAGAATATGCAATGCGATAACCGTGCCTGAGAAAACAAGAAGCCCCTCATAAAAATCTACTTGGAACAGCGTGGCGGATCCAATCGGGATCATGACATCCAGAAGCAATGCCAATAACACATATCCTTTGATGATGGTCCAGTCTTTCATTAATAACCCGCGAAATTGATTCATCATGACAACCCCTTGTTATACTGTACTAACAAGATGGTACACTGAAATGAAT
>DATHVY010000213.1:0-11790 GCA_035461045.1 Planococcus sp. (in: firmicutes) | reverse complement strand
ATCATCGCTGACAACAATTTGTATGGTGGAACGTATAATCTTTTCGCTAACACGTTGCCGAAATATGGCATCACTACTAAATTTGTAGACGCGACGGACCCTGAAAATTTCAGAGCCGCGATTACAGATAAAACAAAAGCGTTTTTCGGTGAAATCATCGGCAATCCAAGCCTGAACGTATTTGATGTTGAGCGGGTGGCAGATATCGCTCATGAGAATGGTATTCCATTATTGATTGATAATACGTTCGCATCACCTTACGGCAGTAACCCGATTGAGTTCGGGGCGGACGTGGTCATTCATTCGGCAACAAAATGGATCGGCGGACACGGAACTACAATCGGTGGCATAGCGGTCGATGCCGGCAAATTCAATTGGGACAACCCGCGCTTCCCGAACTACACACAACCGGATGAAACCTATCATGGCATTCGCTACGGCATCGATGCGCCGGAAGCGGCATTCGCAACTAAATTGCGTGTTCAATTGCTTCGTGATTTCGGTCCGACACTGAGTGCGGACAGTGCACATGCTTTGCTGCAAGGGTTGGAAACATTGCACTTGAGAATGCCAAAACATTCGAGCAACGCTCAAATTGTTGCTGACTACCTGAAGCAGCATCCACAAATTGAGTGGGTGAATTATATCGGTTTTGAAGATCACCCATCCCATCAGCTGGCGCATAAATATCTGAAGAATGGCGGTTACGGATCCATTGTCAACTTTGGTATTAAGGGCGGCCGTGAAGCTGGGCGCAAAGTGATTGACAGCGTGAATCTGTGGTCACATGTCGCAAACGTCGGCGATGCAAAATCGCTGATCATCCACCCGGCTTCCACGACACACCAGCAACTGAAAAAAGAGGCACTCGATAAATCAGGAGTGACCGAAGAACTGATCCGCTTGTCAGTCGGTTTGGAAAATACAGAAGATTTGATTGCTGATTTAGAGCAGGCAATCAAGGCAGCAACTTTGGCAAATGTGTAAGGAGGAGATTTAAATGACCATTGTATCCATTGGCTCCCTAAACCTGGAATCGGAAAAAGTCCTGCATGACGTCAAACTTGCCTTCGAGCGCACTGGAAAAGAAGGCGGTCCGACTATTCTCATCTGCCACGCTTTGACAGGCGACCAGTTCGCCGTCGGCACAGAAGAGAATCCTGGCTGGTGGTCTGGCTTGGTCGGTCCGGGAAAGGCAGTGGATACGGAGGTTTTTCAAATCATCACCTTCAATGTTTTGGGTGGCTGCAACGGTTCTACTGGGCCGCAGTCCATTAACCCGGAGACAGGTCAGGCGTACCGGGCAGATTTTCCCGAACTGACGATAAGAGATATGGTCAGGGCAGAATATCAGGCATTAAAAGAGCTCGATATCCACCAGCTAACGGCTGTAATCGGTGGTTCTCTTGGAGGAATGAAAGCATTGGAGTGGGGTCGCTTATATCCCGATTTCGTCGATGCCATCCTGCCTTTGGCAGTGACTCCATATTACAGTGATTACGGCGTGGCTTTTAATCACATCGGCATCCAGGCAATCGAGGGTGATGCTGAGTTCAACGGCGGGAACTATGAAGATTCCATTTCTTTGAAAGGGTTTCAATTAGCGCGGATGGCCGGAATGGTCACCTATAGAAGCGGCCGGATGTTCAATCGACGATTCGCACGCTCACAAAATCCTCAAGGATTTGATGTGCAATCCTATTTGGATTATCAAGGGAAAAAATTGGCGGACCGGTTTGATGCCAACAGCTATTTGACCTTATTAAAAGCAATGAACACGCACGATGTGGAAGAAGAAAAGATTGCTGTTGATATCTATTCCTTATCTTTTACACAAGATTTGCTTTATCCGGGCGAATTGATGATTCCGTGGCTTGAGCAAATGCCGAAAGCGGAGTGGGATATCGTCGAAACAGAGTTTGGACACGATGGTTTCCTGGTGGAATTCGAGAAATGGGGTCACCATATCCACCGGAAACTGGAAACTCTCGTTTTACCCCAACTGATCCGTTGACCTTTTGAACGAATGATTTATTGAAAAAGCATCTCAGCCTTTTTGGCTGAGATGCTTTTTCTTGTTAATCTTCAATCTTCGTCCTGGATATCCACGTCGTCCGGAATCGGTGTGGCTTTCCATTCTTCGTATTCCTGCTTTGCCTGTTCCATCTGCTGGAAATGAGTTTCAAACTGAGAGGTGTTGATCAAGTATTGTTCTCCGTCATGGACTGCGCGAATGCGGCCTTCAAGCACATAGCGGTTCACTTGTTCTTCCGGCATCGCCAGAAAATGTGCAGTTTCCGGGACTGTCATATACATGTGATCTCCCTCCTATCTTTCTTATATTATAATAGAAGGAAGCCGGTATCTCAAATCATCCAAATTGTGATATGGTGCTAACAATGAATAGAAGATGCAGAGGTGTTGACGTGAATTTCTTAGCTTATTTGTGGATCTTATTGGCGGCCATTCTTTGGGGCACAACCGGCACCGCCCAATCTTTTATCGATGGAACAGCGCATCCGCTGACCATCGGTGCTTGGCGTTTAAGCATAGGCGGTTTCTCGCTGCTGCTGTTTGTCATCCTGACGAAAGGATTGATCTTCCGCACCATCCCTTGGCCGGCAACCTTGTTGGCTGCAATTAGTATGGCTTTGTTTCAACCTTTGTTTTTTTCAGCAGTTCAGATGACAGGCATTGCCGTTGGTACGGTGGTAGCGATTGGCAGTGCCCCTGTTTTAGCTGGCCTGATTGAATGGAAAGTGTTGCGTAAAAAGCCTGGCAGGACGTGGGTTTATGCCACTTCACTGGCAATCATGGGGTGTGTGCTCCTGTTTTCGGACAATGGAGTCCACAACGCAGATGCTTTTGGGATTATGCTGGCTCTCGGAGCCGGCTTGGCTTTTGCAACGTATGCAATAGTCAGTAAGAAAGTGCTTGAAAAAATGGAAGCAGTGCCGGCGGTCTCAGTTATTTTTTCGGTGAGTGCACTCTTTCTGCTGCCGTTCCTGTTTGTTCTGGACGCCTCCTACATATCCGCTTCGATGAATTTGTATATTATTTTATATTTAGGGCTGGCGGCTACAAGCCTTGCCTATATTTTGTTCTCCAGCGGATTAAAGCGGATTCCATCTTCTTCTGCTGTGACGTTGTCTTTGGCAGAGCCCCTCACCGCTTCCCTGTTGGGTGTGTTTGTTGTTGGGGAAGTGCTTAGTGGTGCATCGTGGATCGGCGTTGCCATGCTGCTGGCTGGCATTTTGGTGCTGACCGCTGGCAGTCGGAAATCCGACTAAAAAAAGAAATCTGCAGATTCGATAGCTGATTTCCCAAAATCTTCAATTCGAGTTTAGTCGAGAGATAAAATGGGCATATTAAAGGAAAGACTAAATAATCAGAAAAGGAGATGACAGAATGAATGAAGTAACGAATTCTTTCAGGAATGTGGGGAATACAATCATCAATTATATTCCAAACGTTCTTGGAGCCTTATTGTTGTTGCTGATTGCTTGGCTAGTGGCCACTGTAGTGAAGGCAATATTCACTAAAGGATTGAAGAAAGTCGGTGCGGACCGTGCCATGGTCAAAGGGCATATGGCCAAAACAAAAGAAGACGCGGACGATAAACTGGACTCTATAGGAACTATTTTTTATTTTCTGATTTTCATCCTGTTCCTGCCAAGCGTTTTAGAAGCACTGAATATGAGTAATGTCGCTCAGCCGATTTCAAACATGATGGATAAATTGCTGGCTTTCCTTCCAAATTTGTTGATGGCGATCATTATCTTGGTCATCGGTTACTTTATAGCCAAATTTGTTAAGAATCTGGTTGTCAATATTCTGGCTACAGTGAATATTGATAAGTGGTTCAACAAAATGACCAGCAAAACTGGCGGCAGAGAGTCGATGGATGGAGGAGATCAAAAGACATTGGCGAATGTACTCGGCACTGTTGTCTTCATCATCATCCTGATTCCAATTGTTACCGTGGCGCTGGAAACATTGAATATCCAAACAATATCTCAGCCGATCGTATCTATGTTGGATCAGGTGCTGAATATGATTCCAAATATCTTTGTCGGAATCATTCTGATTCTTGTAGGGGTATTCATCGCTAAATTTGTTGGAGATCTTCTCATCAGTCTATTGAATGGCACTGGCATCAACAGAATTTCCGATTATTTGAACCCTGATAAAACCAGTGGCCCCAAAATTGATTTGGCAAGAATTATTGGAAGAGTCGTACAGGCTCTCATTATCATCTTCTTTACTGTTGAAGCAATGAACGTGCTTCAGTTGGATGTATTGAATAATATCGGCAACAGCATTATCGCTTACTTGCCGCTTCTGATCAGCTCGTTGATCATTCTTGGTCTGGGATTGATCGGTGGTAACTTGCTGGGGAACTATACTGCCCGAGCGTCAGGCAACAGACTGTTTGGCGGAATCATCAAGTATGCCATCATTATCGTTGCGGTATTCATGACGCTTGATCAATTGAACTTCGCTACTAACATCGTCAACTTGGCATTCCTGTTCATCATTGCCGGTTTGGCAGTAGCGTTTGCGATTGCATTCGGTATCGGTGGGCGTGATTTTGCAAAGAGACAGTTGGAGAGCTTTGATCAAAAAATGCAAAAAGAAGACGATAAGCCAAAATTTTAATCATCACTTCTTAAAAAAACGCGAATGTTTTATTCGCGTTTTTTTTTTGATTTGGAAAGAAACTCGCTTGTCAATGAGAAAAATCACTATCCAATAATTATTTTAATAGTCCGAAAATTAGATTGACTTGTTTTATTGCAAACGGTTACAATCATTATATTATCTTTTTATAGTTGAAAGGGAAGGATGTGGAAAACAACTGAGCGCTTGCTCAGTTGAAAACAGATTCTGCTGTGAGCATTTTACAATAAGAGGAGGGGCAATATGAAAGCCTACAAAAAAGAAGTGCGCTTCACGATTTGGATGTCTTTAGCCTTTATACTGGCAGGAAATGTTGGACTGTTTTTCTCGATGTTCCCAGTGGATGCCTATTTATTCGGGTTTCCGGTAATGTACATTGTACCGATTTTAATGGGTTGGTTCGGGGTGTTCTTTTTGACGCTTGTTGCAGGAAGAATTGGCAATAAGATCGATGATGAAATTGATCGTGAAAATGATGATCTCGTTGATTCTGACGATGTGAAGGGGGCGTAATTCATGGAAGATCAAAGATGGCAATTGGAAAATCCATTACTCGGACTGGTAGTTATCGGTTTAACGTTCCTATTGTTTTATGTTGTGGGATACATATCCAACAGAAAAAGTTTATCCGCCAAAGATTTATACGTCGGCGGAGCAAATGTAGGGGCCGTTACAAATGGTCTGGCAATGGCATCAACGTATATGAGTTTAGCGACGTTTTTAGGAATTACAGCTCTTATCCTTCAATTGCAAGTTCCATTTATTATGTTGTGGATTCAATTAATTTTAGCCATTCCGTTAATCACAATCATTTACGGAACGAGCTTGAGACGAATGGGTGCATTTTCTCCGACCCACTTTATCCGTGAACGATACGGCGTGACTGCGTCAATCATTGCGGCTCTCTTCATGATCCTGGTTTCGATCATGTATGCTCTCGGACAGATGATCGGGATTGCAATTACGTTTGAAACGCTTTTAGGAATTCCATATTTAACGGGTCTTTTCGTTTTTGGTATTATCATTGTTGGTTATATCACCATCGGAGGTATGGCGGGGGCTACAAACAATGCCGCCATTCAGATGGTGATCATCGCCCTCATGTTCATTTTGCCTCTCGCTGCCATCATGCGGGCGATTGGCGCAAGCGGTTGGTACTTCCCGCCATTGCTGTATGCGGATATGGTACCTGCCATGCTTGAAGCGCTGCCAACTTTCTTTGATTATCAATTCTCTACAAAATGGTACGTATCTCTTCTTGGATTGACAATCGGAGCGCTGGGACTTCCGCATTTAGCGATGCGTGTTTACACGGCTTCAACATTGAAAAGCGCTAGGTCAGCGATGGTCTGGTTTGCTTTCATCCTCGGGTTGGTCTTTTCAGCCACTTATGCGATGGGGTTTGTCGGGGTTTATGCGACAGAAACTCAAGGCCTGAATATCGCTGAAGGCGATGCTGATAAATTGACGATCATCTTGAATTTGGTTTATAACCCGGAATGGGTTACTGCGTTAGTAATAGCCGGTGCAATTTCCGCGGGTCTTTCAACATTGGGCGGAAATCTATTGGCAATCGGAGCTTTGATTTCACAGGATATCATCAAAACACTGAAACCGAATATCTCACAACGAGTCAATCTCAGAATTGGTTTTGTCGCCATCTTTTTTGGAGGAATTGTCAGTATCTTGTTGGCAATCAATCCACCTGCGTTTCTCGTAGTCAGTATTTTATGGGCCTTCGGCTTGGCCGGGGTGACAAACGCGCCATTGATCATCGTAGGGGTTTGGTGGAAAGAAGCGAATAAATTCGGAGCTATCGCTGCTTCGGTAGTAGGTGGAGCAATTTATATCGTCGTGTCACCTTTTGTCTTCCCGAGCATTGTTTTGACAGGTCACGGAGTAACCGATGGCATGGGACTTTCAGGAGGAATGCTGGCTATTCCGATCAGCTTTATCCTGATGATTGTGGTATCTTACATCACAAACCGGATCCCAGGACTTTCGGGAAGCCTGACGAAACAGGCGGATATCGAACTGATTGAACGGATCCATGGTTGGAAAGATATTAAACCTTATCGCTACAATAGTACTTTGGGCGCCGGCATTACTGTTGTCGTATCTGCGGTAGTTGCAATTTGGGCTTTGATGCCATGGGGAATGTAAAAAATGAAAGAAGGAGTAATTGATATGGTCAGTAAAATGATAACGTTAAAAGAACCTTCTTTTCGGAATTTCATGGCTTCACCGAAAATGAGCATGATCAGTAATATCTTATTATTACTAGTAGGAGTGGGCTATGGCGCAATTTCGATTGCGTCAAATGCCTCATACATAATGAGTTTCGATTCAACATTGCTTCAATTTCTCATTGTACCGCTCATTTTCATCTTTTTTGGATTGCTGACAGCTTTCATTACAAAAATTGGACTTGGCTTGTTATTGTGGGCGGGAGCTAAAGGTGCTGGAGGAAAAGGGTTGTTAAGAGCAATCCTTGCTGCAGTCCCAGTGGCGATGATTCCAGGCCTGCTTGGTGTTCCATACTTGACAGGAGTTGGAAATGGCAGCGTATGGTCAATTATTTTGCTGTTCGTAGGAGTGGTATGGATGTACTTTGTAAGCGTGAAAATCATTCAGGTAACGCAAAATTTCAACAGTTTGAAATCTTATATTGCCGTATTTTTTTCGTTTTTGTTTTTAGCTAGCGTCTATTACCTGACGATACCGATGGGGTAATAGATTTATTATTGAAATGGAGGAGTGGAAAATATGAAATTTGATCATCTGATTGCTCCAGAGCAATACAACATCACTTCAGAGTTGGAGAAATTTCAAAACGAAGAAGACCGTCTGGCCATTCGCTGGTTTGATGGGGAAAACAACCGCCAGGACATTTCCTATAAAGAACTTATGGAAAAAACCAATCAATACGCACAAGCCATGCTGAAACTCGGGATCCAAAAAGGAGACCGTATGCTCATTATCCTGCCACGGATCCCAGAAGCTTATATGACGTACCTGGCTTGTTTACGGGCTGGTATTGTCGCGATTCCATGTTCTGAAATGCTCCGCAAAAAAGATTTGCTTTACCGGATGCACCATTCCGGAGCCAAAGGGATCGTTGCCCATTACAAAACGACAGCTGAAACCAATTCCATCGATGAAGAAGCGGAAGCGCTGAACAATAAATTGATCGTTGGTGGAAAAGAAGAAGGCTGGCAATCGTTTGAGGAGCTGGCGGCCCAGGAAAGCACTGATTTTGCAGCGGTTGAAACGAGCCGTGATGATATGGCATTCCTTTCTTATACATCTGGAACTACCGGCAATCCAAAAGGAGTTGTCCACGTGCATGGTTGGGGTTATGCGCACGTTCGGACGGCTGCAACGAAATGGCTGGGGGTAGAAAGCGGCGATATCGTTTGGGCAACTGCTGCGCCCGGCTGGCAGAAATGGATCTGGAGTCCATTCTTATCGACCATTACATTGGGGGCGACCGCTTTAGTCTATAATGGCCCTTTTGATGCTGTAAAGTACTTGAATATTTTAAAAGAAGAAGACGTAAATGTGCTTTGCTGCACGCCGACAGAATATCGGATTATGGCGAAAGTTGAGAACTTGAATGAGTATAAACTGCCTGCTTTGAGAAGCGCGGTTTCCGCAGGTGAACCTTTGAACCGTCAAGTGATCGAAGCATTCCAAAATGCTTTCGGGATCAATGTCCGTGACGGTTATGGGCAAACGGAAAACACGCTGCTCGTGGGAACTCTTCAAGATATGGAAGTCAAACCAGGTTCAATGGGTCTTCCGACACCGGGCAATCCAGTGGAAATCATCAATGAAAATGGAGTTCCGACAGTTGCCGGTGAAGTTGGCGATATTGCTGTTCATAAGAGCTGCCCGGCCCTATTTAAGGAATATTACCTGGACAAAGACCGTACAAATGCCGCTTTCCGCGGAGATTGGTATTTAACCGGTGATCAGGCTTCCAAAGACGAAGACGGTTATTTTTGGTTCGAAGGAAGAAGCGATGATATCATCATCTCTTCCGGATATACGATTGGACCTTTTGAAGTGGAGGATGCGCTGATGAAGCATCCGGCAATTCAGGAGTGCGCGGTTGTCGGTGCTCCGGATGAAATTCGCGGAACTATTGTGAAGGCATATGTGGTTCTTCGTGAATCAGTGGATGAATCCAATAAAGAGCAGCTGATCAAAGAGCTGCAAGATCATACAAAAACCATCACGGCGCCTTATAAATACCCGCGTGTGATTGAATTCATGGATGAATTGCCAAAAACGGCCTCCGGGAAAATCCGCCGCGTGGAATTGCGCAAGCTGAATGCGTAACGGCTTTGCTGGATTGCATTTCATGTTCTTAAAATGAACGCGACCATAAAAACGAGCGATGGGCATATGCCCATCGCTCATTTTTATGGTCTAACTAGGAAGCGTTTATTTTGGAGGCGTGACCAGTCCATGATGGAAGGCATAGATGACGGCTTGGGTCCGGTCATGGACTTCGAGTTTGGCCAGCAAGTTGCTGACATGCGTTTTGACTGTTTTCAACGCGATGAACAGTTCTTCTGCGATTTCCTGGTTCGTATAGCCTTTGGCGAGCAACAGGAGGATTTCCATTTCACGATCCGTCAATTCCTCGTGCAGGACCCGGTCATGGCGGAATTGCTTCATCATTTTACTCATGACTTCGGGTTCGAGGACGGGTGTTCCGTTCATTGTTTCACGAATCGAGTCAGCAATGCGGGAAGCTTTCGATGTTTTCAAGATATAACTGACAGCTCCGGCTTTTAAAGCCGGATAAACTTTATCGTCATCCAAAAAACTGGTGACGATCATAATCTTGGCTTGGGGCCATTCCTTCAGGATCCTCTCAGTCGCTTCTGCTCCGTTCATCACGGGCATGACCATATCCATCAGGATGATATCAGGCCGCAGCTCCAGTGCCATAGAGACGGCTTCTTCGCCATTGACCGCTTCACCGATCACTTCCATATCATCTTGGGCCTGCAGGTAAGCAGAAACTCCGATCCGGACCATTTCATGATCATCCGCCAATAATATTCGCATCATCCCGAACCTTCCTTTCAATGGGTACTTTAATTTCAATAATTGTCCCCTCAGAGGGAACAGAGATGATTTTACTGGTTGCGCCGATTTCGATGGCGCGTTCTTCGATATGCTTTAATCCGTAGGAAGTGGACTTGGACTGGTCACTTTCAAAGCCGACACCGTTGTCCTGGATACGCAAAATCGCAAAGTTGTCTCTTTCGATAAAAAGAACATGGACTTCGGTCGCTTTGGAGTGGCGCAAAGTGTTGGACAAGGTTTCCTGTGCAATCCGGAACAAGTGGTCCTCTGCGCCTTTTTGCAGCGGAATTTCTTCCAACTTGTATTCAATCGTGAAAAATACCTTTTCCTTCAGCTCAGACAATAATTCGTACAGACCTTGCCGGAGGCTCTTATCATGTAAGGCAGCGGGACGGAGATGCAGGAGCAGCGCACGCATTTCCAGTTGCGCCTGCTGGATCATCCTTTCAGTTTGTAACAGGGAAGGGCTGGCTTCCTGCCGCTCTGTCATTGATGATAGGAGCATTGAGGCTGCAAACAATTGTTGGGAAACGGAATCATGGAGCTCACGTGCCAGCCGCTGCCTTTCGATGACGAGCCGCTCCTGGATCAGCTGATCCTGGTTTTCAGCCCGTTCGTTAGAAATGCGCGCCAGGCTTCTGCGTTGCGATTCCAAAAGTTTTTGCAGTTTTAAGATCGCATTTGATAAGTCATCGGGCAAACTTTTCATCTGAGTTGCTTCCACAACTGTCCGGTCTTCATTTCTCAGCAGGGCATGGAGGATGGCCTCGATGTCTTGTACGTTTGAGCGGGATAGGGTTTCAGCCCACCAGGCGATGCCGGCAGAAATTAACGCGATGAGAACAAGAAGCCATATAGCGATCGGTAAACCGGCTACAAAGTCCGACCACAGGAAAGACCAGACAAAAACTGTCGGAAAACCAAGCAGCGTAATAAGAATTCCGAAAATGATGATGCCGAACAACACTGTGAAAAACAGGCTGCGCCGCAGGATTTGCTTCATCGGCGAATCACCTCAACATCTCCCATCAAGGTGGTGACCGAAATGATCATTTCAGTCCTGTTGGGTTCGTTTTCCGAGTAGCCATCTTCGGCATGAAGGGTGCCATACCAGATACGCTGGGCATCTTTAGTGAAAAAGCGGGCGTCTCCAAGGAAGGTAGAATAATAGATGCGGACGGGAACTTCATACGGCAAAACAATGCGGACCTTTCCGAAACCTTGCCGTATTGAGATCAAGGAAGTCTTTTTGGGAAGCACGGTTTGAGTGGCGTCTATCAATAAATCGCCAACAAAGCCCTGGACATGGATATCTTTCCATTCATAAGCTTCCACCGGAGTGCTTTGAACTGACATCAGTCTGTTCTGGATCAATTCTTTGTCAACGCTTCCGTTAAAAGGTACGGTTTGCTGCCATTCTTCGCCTTTCCATAAACGGATCAACAAGTAAATGGCCACCGCAAATATGAGCAACCGCAGGCTCCACATCGAAAGGATCGAGATACCGATCAAAATCAGTCCTGTCCAAAAATAAAATTTTCTAGTTCGTTCTGTATTTTTCATTGCCAGATAAATCAATCCGAGGCCAAGAAGAACCAAAAACACACTGCCGTTTTCAAAAAGGGCAGCTTCTGCAAATATGAGGATAAATGCACCTAGGACAAAGAATGCTTTTTGGTTTGTAGTGAAATCTTTCATCGCAGTTTTCGCCTCCTTCTTTGCATCGGAAAAGTGAGAAGAAGAAAACCTTCTTCTCACTCAAGCTTACACAATTTCCTGGCGGTTTGCGCTATTTTTCTCCAAATTTTCCAAGCGTCGTTCCATGGCGGATGCTTCGTGTTGTTCTTCCAATTTTGATCCGAGGGTTTTGATATACTCCGCCATATCATCGTATGAGCCAAGCCGCTCGGCTGCAAGTTCCGGAGAAAGCACTTTGTCCATTTGATGATGCGCGCGTGTCGCATTTTCTTTGCCCATCAATTGAAGTTGCTTCATTTTCATATCTTT
>DATHVY010000212.1:0-2209 GCA_035461045.1 Planococcus sp. (in: firmicutes) | reverse complement strand
TTGTAACCTTCCTGAAGGCGTTGAAATGGTTATGCCTGGAGACAACATCGAAATGATCGTTTCTCTAATCTCTCCTATCGCACTTGAAGAAGGAACTAAGTTCTCTATCCGTGAGGGTGGACGTACTGTAGGCGCTGGCGTAGTTGCAACTATCACTAAGTAATTAATAGTGAAAGCCTGACCCCTGGATCTCATAAACCATGAGATCCAGGGGTTTTTTGTTGATTTTTGACAAATATTTAAGGATTGAAAAGTCGAACCAGCTTAAAATCAAGCTCATTCACAAAGTTTTCAAAAATTTATTCAAACCCATACACAGCAACAATGAAAACGGATACATAGTATAGGAATATTCAAAATAAACAAAAAAATCAAAAAAGATGATTGACATGGCCATGTGAAGGCGATATGATAGCAACAATTTACTTCAACCAAACAGAATTCAATAATGGATGACATAAAATATCTTTAGAAAGAAGTGGTCAACATGAGTGAACAACTAATCTACATGAATGGCGAATTTGTTAAAAAGGAAGATGCTAAGGTTTCTGTTTATGATCATGGCTTTTTATATGGAGATGGAGTATTCGAAGGCATTCGATCTTACAACGGAAATGTATTCCGGCTTGATGAACACCTTGAGCGTCTTTATGATTCAGCCAAATCAGTTATGCTGAAAATTCCTTATACGTATGAGGAAATGACGGCACTCGTTGTTGAAACGCTTCGTCGCAATAACTTGAGAGATGCATACATTCGCTTGGTAGTTTCAAGAGGTGTTGGAAATCTGGGCTTAGACCCTTTCACCTGCGAGCATCCGAATGTTATCATCATTGCAGAAAAACTCTCGTTATTCCCGAAAGCATTGTACGAATCGGGCATAGAAATTGTATCCGTCGCAACCCGGAGAAGCCGTTCGGATGTATTAAGCCCAAAAGTGAAATCCTTGAACTACATGAACAATATTCTCGTTAAAATCGAGGCAAGTTTAGCGGGTGTTTCAGAAGCATTGATGCTGAACGATCAGGGATATGTTGCAGAAGGATCAGCGGACAATATTTTCATCGTTCGGAAAAATAAGTTGCTTACACCACCGGGTTATGTCGGTGCCCTGGAAGGGATTACTCGAAACGCCATCATGGATGTGGCTGCTCAAAAAGGCTACGACATCCAAGAAGCGGTTTTCACCAGACACGATGTTTATGTAGCGGATGAAGTATTTTTGACTGGAACTGCCGCAGAGGTTATTGCGGTTGTGAAAGTGGACGGCAGAGTGATCGGGGAAGGGAAGCCTGGCCCGGTAACTAATGATTTATTGGAGTCTTTCAGAGAATTGGTTCAAAATGACGGAGTCAAAGTTTACAGTGAACATTTAAACGCCGTATAAAAGAATAAATGATTAATTCAATGACGAGGTTAAAGTCAATGGACCAAGTATTTACAGAGAGCCGGTTATGGTGGAAGCCGGCATTACTGCCATTGACGACATCCCCTCTGAGTGGATTGCTGAAAAGCTCAGGCTGTTTAGGCATTCCCGGTAACTTGCAAGTTAAAAAGTTACCGTTATCAACGGATAAGCTAGCTTATCCATGAGGCTGCGGTTGCGCAGCGAAATAGGGTGGTACCATGAAGCTTTTTCATCCCTATGCAAAGAACAAGTTTCTTTGTGTAGGGATGGAAAAGCTTTTTGCATTCCAGAAGAAACTTAGAAAAAGGAGGCGGAAAGATTGGGAGTAAATGTACAGGTTAGAGAAGCAGTTGAAAAGAAGCTATCAGGCAACGGGGCAGATGTACTGATTCAATCTTTAAAAGGACAAGGAGTGGAAATGATCTTCGGTTATCCGGGGGGCGCGGTACTGCCAATTTATGACGCCTTGCATAAAAATCCGATACAACATGTGCTGGCCCGCCACGAACAGGGAGCCATACACGCTGCTGAAGGGTACGCAAGAGTTTCTGGGAAACCCGGCGTAGTGCTGGCCACTTCGGGTCCGGGTGCCACGAACTTGGTGACAGGAATTGCGGATGCCATGCTGGATTCATTACCGCTTGTTATCTTTACCGGTCAAGTTGCAAGTTCAGTCATTGGGACGGACGCTTTCCAGGAAGCTGATATCATCGGGATCACGACCCCGATCACTAAGCATAATTATCAAGTGAAAAATGTGGAAGACTTGCCGAGAATCATTAAAGAGGCGTTCTATATCGC
>DATHVY010000211.1:0-11754 GCA_035461045.1 Planococcus sp. (in: firmicutes) | reverse complement strand
CCCAAAAATAACAATGATTAAATTCATGTATGACACTCCCTTCACCAATCGCAATTAATACAGTATTGTTCTCTTTATATTCTATAGAAATCTTCCATACTTGTCGAGCGTAAATATTGTCATTCCCATGAACACTGCACATGGACGGAGACATGATATAATTGGAACGAGGTGAATTGAATGCTGAAAATCAATCAATTGGAACTGGGGCCGGTGCAGACTAACTGTTACATCATCTCCAATGAAGAAAACGACTGTCTGATCTTCGACCCAGGAGCCCAAAGTAAAAAAATATTAGATTTAGTGCGGAGTAAAAATCTGGTTCCTCTGGCAATCATCTTGACACACGCTCATTTTGATCATATCGGAGCCATTGATGATTTAAGGGATGTCTATCCCATCCCGGTATATCTTCATGAACTGGAAAAAGATTGGCTAAGGCGGCCGAATCTAAACGGTTCCGGAAAATATGCTGCCATAGCGGACATGCGCATGAGAGATGCAGACATTTTATTGAATTCCGAGAAAGTTCTGGAAATCGGGGGCTTTAAAATGGACGTTCTCCATACACCAGGCCATTCACCGGGAAGTTTGTCATTTTCATTTGGCAGTGAAGGATTCGCCATTGTCGGCGACACGCTGTTCAAGGGAAGCATCGGCCGGACGGATTTGATCGATGGTTCAGAGAAGAAGCTGCTGCAGTCCATTCGCGACTCCCTATTGACTTTGCCAAGTGATATGGTCCTGTTTCCCGGCCACGGTCCCGATACAACCCCGCAACAGGAAATGGACACAAATCCTTTTTTGAATGGATTTTGAGCAATATAAAAGACGGCCGGATTCGGCCGTCTTTTATGTTGCTAGTTTGATTAATGAGAGCCTGGAACATGGATAAACGTAGAGTAGTATGTGAATCCTACAAAGAATACTGTTAAGTATGCTCCGAAAATATACATATACATACGCTCTGAAATGTTTAAGTATCCAAGAAGAATGAAAAATCCAGTATTAGCTACCATAATTAGTGAAACTTCAATCATGTTGCCTACGTAAAATAATGCTGCAAATATACCTGTCCAGAATCCCATTACTTTGTACATTTGACCCATGGATAATCCCTCCTTTGCCACAACACAATAATCTCTTGTTTATTATATAGGAAAGCAAGTGATTGTGTAAACAGGGAGAAATGATTCTTTGTGACAAAGATATGTATGGCTTCGAAAGTTTATGGAACTGATAGCTGCAGGCTCATCGTTTTTAATGCTGCATCCGCCAATTTCGCATGAAAAATCAGATTTGAGGCATATAGAAGGTTCAAAAATTTATTTCATTAAAAGGTATTTCTTTTGCTGAAACTGCCGGTTATACTATGGTGGAACAAAGAGGCGGCCTTTGTTCAAAGCGAAACTGGAGGTGGCTATGCAGGCAATTATTGAGCGTAAATGCGCAGATCTGCTGCAGGATGCAGTGGAAAATCAGACAACGGATATCCACATCAAACCCGAAGCGTCTTGCTACACAATTTCCTATCGATCCTTCCAGACGCTGCGGCATGTAACCAAAATCCCCTTGAACCTCGGTGATCGAATGATCGCCTACTTCAAATACCTCTCCCTTTTAGACATGAGCGAAAAACGAAAACCCCAAACAGGATCCTTCCAACTTCCAATCGGTAATTTCTCCTACTACTTCCGAATTTCAAGTCTTCCATCGGTTCTCACAAAAGAAAGCATTGTTATCCGGATCATGGCTGATGATGTCGCACAATCTATCCACGAACTGGCCGCATTCAGGGACTCGGCAAGGCTTCTTGAAAACTTGGCTGAAGCCTCCCAAGGGTTAATTCTGTTCACCGGCCCAACCGGATGCGGAAAATCGACCACATTATACTCCCTCTTGAATCACTGCAGTGAAAAGTTAAATCGCAACATCATCACACTCGAAGACCCGGTTGAACGCAAAAACCAATCCATCTTACAAATTCAAGTAAATGAAAGAGCCGGCCTCAATTACGCAACCGGCTTGAAAGCTATACTCCGCCATGACCCGGACATCATTATGATCGGGGAGATCCGGGACGCCGATACGGCTGAAATCGCCATACAGGCTGCTTTGACGGGCCATTTAGTATTTTCAACCATCCATGCCAGGCATTCGGTCGGGTGCTTGTACAGGCTCCACGATCTCGGGATTTCCTTCGAAGATATGTCTCAAACATTGATAGCAGTATCCGCCCAGCGCATCATTCCCATGTTTTCATCCATCAGCCAAACAGAATCCTCTTATAAAGCCCTGTATGAAATTCTGCACGGAGACAGACTTGCTGATGCGCTTCAAGCAGCCAAAAACCGGGAAGGCTATGTATTGCCTGATTATCTGTCTTTTAGTGGGCAAATCAGGGAAGGAGTGAAAATCGGTGCGATGGAACCAACACTCAAAACCGGTAAAACTGCCGATTCGTGATCGCTCCAATCTGTTGAAACGTCTCTCGGTCCTGATGAAAGAAGGGTACTTACTGCCTGTGGCATTAAAGTTGCTGCTGCCCATGCATACAAAACGGGTGATGGAGGCGGACTCAGGGATTACTTCCATTCTTAAAGAGGGCGGCACTGCGGCTGATCTTTTTAAGTTTCTTGGATTTAAAGAAAACGTCCTGTTTCCCATTGAAATTGCCGAGCACCACGGCCGTCTAGCTGCATCGATTGACGGTATCGCAAAAAACTTTGACCGCACTGAAGGCGTCAAAGTGAAATTAAGAAACCTTCTGGTCTATCCGGTTTCGCTGCTGTTCTTTACATCATTACTTTTTCTTTTTTTTCGTACGAATTACGTACCCAATTTACAAGATTTGATGACCTCACTGCAAGCGTCTGAAGAAAATGCTTCATCCGTACCGGAATACCTGTTGAATTTGCCGGACATGTTCATAGCAATTATCGCTGCAGCGGTTGCAGGAGCATTCATCTACTGGACAGCTGTCAGGAAGTTGGCTCCAGAACTGCAGATCCGATCACTTTTGGCAACTCCGTTTGTCAGCAACTATATGAGGCTGTATTGGTCTCATTTGTTTGCCGGGGAACTGGGGACGTTGTTGCATAGCGGCATTTCACTTCAGGAGTCGCTGCGACTTTTACAAAACCAGCAATACCATGGAGTCATCCGGTTCATGGCTGAAGAAGCGCAAAGGGAGATCAGGATGGGGGAAGACCTATCTGAAGCAGTGAAAAGACAAAGTTTTTTTGCGGCTGACATGTCATCTTTTATTCAGCATGGGGAGTTGACCGGATTTTTAGGGAAGGAACTGATTCTTTACAGTGAAGTTCTGATGGAGCGAATTGAACGGCAGACCCAGCAAGTGCTGAGAATTATCCAGCCGCTATTTTTCTTGATCATTGCAGCGTGCATTGTAGGGGCGTATTTAGCGATTCTGCTCCCTATGTATAACTTGGTTCATACCATATAAGGAGGAATTGAATTTGAAAACTTTAAAAAACCAAAGAGGATTTACGTTGATTGAAATGCTGATTGTCATGTTGATCATTACAGTTTTAATTGCCATTGCCATTCCGAATGTTTCAAAGCAGACTTCAGCGGTGGATGAAAAAGGCTGCAAAGCTTTCGTTCAGATGGTGCAAGGACAGGTGGAATCTTATCGGATGGATGAAAAAGCTATCCCTGTTATGGCAGACCTAGTTGATAAGGGTTATTTGAAAGCGAATGAAACAAGCTGTCCGAACGGCAAAGCGGTCACCATCTCTGCACAAGGGCTCGTGTCATCGGCTCCCTGAAACCTCAGGGCGGATTCACGTTGATCGAAATGTTGCTCGTGCTGATGGTGTTGATGATCCTTGTGGGAATTGGCATTCCCGGCTATAAAGTGATGGAAACCGCAAAAGAAGAAAAACGATTTTTTGATTCTTTGTTACAAGACATTTATTTCGCGCAAAGTGAGAGCTATCGAAGTCAAACTTCCACTCTTGTGCTATTTTATGCCGACAAACAGTCCTATGATATTGCAAAGAATATCCACACCAAAATTTCGACGCGTAAGATGCCTAAAACGGTATCCTTCAAGAAATCGAGCAATATTTCGCAAGTGTATTTCAGCGGCACAGGATCCATTCTCAGTTCGGGAACGCTGAGATTTGGAACGAGTACCGGAGAAAAAACAATCGTTGTCCATCTTGGAAAAGGGAGAGTGGTGATGTCTGAATGAAAAAGGGATTTCCTGGGCCGAGACGATGCTTAGTTTGTTTATCTTATTTGCGGTCTTCGGCACATTGGCACCGGCCATCCAGCAAATGCAGCATTCGATCCATTTAAAAAAGGAAAGAGCGATCGCTTATGAGACGTTGCATGAAGCTGCGAAACAAGTATTGGCCACCAGCAGTACCGAAGGCGTCAGGATGGTTGATGAAATGGGGTTTTACTGGAAATATAGCGGGAGCCTTTGCGTTCGATATGAATCATACCAGGGCATTCAAAAAAACATATGCGAAAGTTGAATCTGAAAGGACAAGAAGGATTCACTTTTTTAACTTCCCTATTCGATCTGATGGTGCTGCTGACGCTATTGCCGCTCATTGCATTGTTTTTCGGATATGTTTCCGCTGCTTCGATGGGAATGGATGCGAAACATCTTGAATGGCAACTGTTTAGTGTGGAACTGCCTCATTATTTAAACGGCGTGGAATCAATTGAAGTAATCAATAATGGAGGGGGCGTGCGGATGGTTCAGTCAGGTGTAGAATATGATATCGAACTGTACGCTAAGCTCATCCGCAAACAGAAGTTCCGGCAGGGACATGAGATTATGTTGACCGGGATTGAAACCTGTCGCTTCAGCATCTCAGGCACAAGACTGACTGTGGAGGTTGAATTCTCGAATGGCATCAGAAAAGTGGCGGATTATGTTTTTTCACCTGCTTAAATGCAACAAAGGGGCGCTATATCCGATATCCATTCTCTTCTTTATGTCTGCCATCATCTGGTTTTCGCACGGGCTCGGTGTATATGCCATTCATTATAAAACATATGATGGTTTGGAAAATATGCACAGACATGCTACGATACAACTACTAACGGAAATTGAGAAAAATAAAATACCTGAGTAGGGGTAGTGTCGGGTGATGGGATGAAAAGAGTTTATTTAGTTGGGTTTATGGGCTGCGGAAAAAGCGCAGTAGGCAGAAGATTAAGTTTTGCATTGAAATTGCCGTTTTATGATATGGACAAAGAGATTGTCCGGCAAACTGGAAAATCCATTCCGGAAATATTCGAAGAGCATGGGGAAGAATATTTCCGAGCGTTGGAAACAGAGTTTTTGCAAAATTTCAAAAATGACAATTGCATCATTTCGACTGGCGGCGGAGTGGCGATGAGCGAAACAAACCGCAAAATTATGCGGGAAACGGGCTTGGTGCTTTTTTTGGACGCGCCATTCAAAGAAATTTGGCGAAGAATCCACAGAGATCCAAACCGGCCGATCATTCGAAAAGCGAAACGGGAAGATATTGAAGCGTTGTTTAATTCCCGTTATAAAAATTACAAAGCTGCTGCACACATTTCCATCAGAACGGAATATCGTACTTTGCGGCAGATTACACAGTTTGCTGCATATCAAGTGAAACGCCTAAAAAACGAATGATTATTAAAAATAATGGAGTTTTGTTCGCATTTTGCCGGATGAAGGAAAAAAGATTGCGCTTCCGATGTCTGTAATGTTAGGATATAGACAAAGTTATACTATTCGGTATAACGATTTGGACCAATCGATTCGATTTGGGCGGATGAAAGCACGGGGAGAGAACGCTTAGGCGTCGCCGAAGGAGCAAGCGGCAATATGCTGTGAATCTCTCAGGCAAAAAGACTCGTGCGGGACGCATCTCTGGAGAACGCTGCTTGCAGCTACCAAAGAGGAAAGCCATTATGGTAAACTTTCAGGTGCCAGGACAGAGATTTCCCTTGTCAAAGGGAAATCTCTGTCCTTTTTCTATTGTCCGTATCCGTCGCCCTGCCATGAGGCAAAGAGGCGTCCAAGCTTTTCTAATGACGATTGATATTTGAGGAGGAAGAGCATTGGCAGAGTTATTACGTACACCTTTATTTGAAGAATATTCGAAGTACGGAGGTAAAACGATTGATTTTGGTGGATGGGACTTGCCCGTCCAATTTAGCAGCATCAAAGAAGAACACGAAGCGGTCCGCACAAAAGCGGGGTTGTTTGATGTCTCCCATATGGGAGAAATCAGTGTTACAGGACTAGGCAGCTTAAACTATCTGCAGCATCTTGTCACCAATGATGTTTCAAAAATCAAAAACGGCCAGGCACAATATACTGCCATGTGTTATGAAGACGGCGGCACAGTGGATGACCTATTAATTTATAAGAAAGGCGACCAGGATTATCTGCTCGTCGTCAATGCTTCAAATATCGAAAAAGATTTTGCTTGGATGCAGAAAACGCAAAGCGAAGACGTCCAATTGGAAAACCTGTCGGACCAATTCAGTCTCCTTGCACTTCAAGGGCCGTTGGCTGAAAAGGTGTTGCAGCGTTTGACTGGATATGACCTGTCCGAAATCCGCCCTTTCCGTTTCAAAGATGAAGTGATTGTGGCCGGAGAGAACGTATTGATTTCCCGTACCGGTTATACAGGGGAAGACGGATTTGAAATTTATGCCAGCCCCGAAAGCAGCGTGATCCTATGGGAGAAGATTCTTGAAGAAGGCAAAGAAGAAGGCGTACTGCCTTGCGGACTTGGTGCCCGTGACACGCTGCGCTTTGAAGCTTGCCTTGCTTTATACGGCCAGGAATTGTCAAAAGACATCACACCTTTGGAAGCCGGGGTGAATTTTGTTGTGAAGCTTGCTAAAGAAGAGGATTTCATCGGCAAAGCGGCATTGGCTGAACAAAAGGAAAATGGCGTTCCTAGAAAGTTAGTCGGAGTAGAAATGATTGACAAAGGAATTCCCCGCCACGGCTACCCAGTATTTTTGAATGGCCAGCAGATCGGTGAAATTACAACCGGAACCCAGTCTCCGACGTTAAAACGCAATATCGGACTGGCACTTGTAAAGAGTGAATTTGCAGAACTAGGAACTGAACTTGAAGTCCAAATCCGCAACAAACGATTAAAAGCCAAGACAGTGGAAACACCGTTTTACAAGCGTTCAAAATAAATCAATCGAAAAGGGGACAGCACTCGATGAAACATCGTTTTTTACCAATGACATCCCAAGATGAAAAAGAAATGCTGGAAACAATCGGCGTTGAGTCTATTGATGAACTATTCTCGGATATTCCAGAAAAAGTACGCTTTAAAGGTGAATACAATATCAAAGCAGCAAAGTCAGAATCTTCTCTAATGAAAGAGATGGGTCGTTTGGCAGCAAAAAATGTCAACAGCAACGACTATGCATCGTTTTTAGGTGCCGGAGTATACGACCATTATAAACCCGTCATTGTGGACCACGTAATTTCAAGGTCTGAATTTTATACTGCCTATACGCCTTATCAGCCGGAAATTTCCCAAGGAGAACTACAGGCAATTTTTGAATTCCAGACCATGATCTGTGAATTGACAGGAATGGATATCGCGAACTCTTCCATGTACGACGGAGGAACTGCATTGGCTGAAGCCGGCATGCTCGCTGCCGGTCACACAAAACGCAAAAAAATCCTGGTTTCACGTGCGGTTCATCCCGAATCACGTGCTGTAGTCCGTTCGTATGCTCTTGGTCAGTCAATCGATGTCGAAGAAATACCGGTAAAAGATGGTCATACCGACATTGAAGCTTTGAAGTCAATGATCGATGATAATGTCGCAGCGGTTATGATTCAATATCCAAACTTTTTTGGACAAGTTGAAAACCTGAAAGAGCTAGAACCAATTATTCATGGGGCTGGCGCACTTTTTGCGGTATCTTCAAATCCATTAGCTCTTGGTGCGTTGACTCCACCAGGCAAGCTTGGCGCTGACTTGACCGTTGGAGACGCACAACCTTTCGGAATCCCTGAAGCTTTTGGCGGACCTCACTGCGGTTATTTTGCCGTCACCAAGAAATTGATGCGCAAAGTCCCTGGACGTCTTGTCGGTGAAACGACGGATGAAGATGGACGCCGCGGATTTGTTCTGACGCTGCAGGCTCGTGAGCAGCATATTCGCCGGGACAAAGCCACATCCAATATTTGTTCCAATCAGGCATTGAATGCATTGGCAGCTTCCGTTGCCATGACGGCGCTCGGAAAAGTCGGCACCCAGGAAATGGCGAAACAGAATATTTCCAAAACTTACTATATGAAGCAACAATTACTAAAAGCAGGATTCGAAATCGTTTTTGATGGTGCACACTTCAACGAAATCGTCATCAAATCCTCTTCGCCAATCAAGGAAGTTAATGCCAAACTGCTCCAAGAAGGCATGATTGGCGGCTATGATTTAGGCAAGAGCTATGATGAATTCAAACAGCACATGCTCGTTGCAGTGACGGAACAGCGAACGAAAGAAGAAATCGATGCATTTGTGCAGGTATTTGCTGCAACAGTGCAGGAAATGGGGGCAACTCATGCATAAGGACAATCAACCACTCATTTTTGAATTGACGAAAGAAGAACGTACAGGATACAGCCTGCCTTCTCTAGATGTCCCGGAAGTCGACTTGTACGATTTGATGCCGGCTGAACTTGTTCGTGAGGAACTGGCCGAGTTGCCGGAAGTTTCGGAATTGGATATTATGCGCCATTACACGGCTTTGTCTAACCGCAATCACGGGGTGGACTCAGGTTTCTACCCACTGGGTTCATGTACAATGAAATACAATCCTAAAATCAACGAAAACGTTGCCCGCTTTGCAGGCTTCGCCAATATTCATCCTTTGCAGGAGGAATCGACTGTGCAGGGCGCGATGGAAATGATGTACGATCTGCAAGAGCATTTGAAAGAAATCACCGGAATGGATGAAGTTACGCTTCAGCCAGCTGCCGGCGCACACGGTGAATGGACTGGATTGATGATGATCCGCGCTTTCCATGAAGCTAATGGAGACACCCACCGGACAAAAGTCATTGTTCCCGATTCGGCCCACGGAACCAATCCGGCATCTGCAACTGTTGCAGGATTTGAAACAGTTACGGTCAAATCGAATGAGCATGGACTTGTGGATTTGGAAGATTTGAAACGCGTTGTCGGCAACGACACTGCGGCATTGATGTTGACGAACCCGAACACACTCGGCTTGTTTGAAGAACAAATTTTGGAAATGGCAGCAATCATTCACGAAGTTGGCGGCAAACTGTATTATGACGGCGCCAACTTGAATGCGGTAATGTCGAAAGCGCGTCCGGGAGATATGGGCTTTGATGTAGTTCACTTGAACTTGCACAAAACCTTTACGGGCCCACACGGCGGTGGAGGCCCAGGATCTGGTCCTGTAGGCGTCCATAAAGACCTGATTCCTTATTTACCGAAACCGATCCTGATTAAAACGGATGAAGGATTTACCTTTGATTATGACCGTCCTGATTCCATCGGACGCGTCAAGCCTTTCTATGGTAACTTCGGCATTAACGTCCGCGCCTATACGTATATCCGTACAATGGGGCCGGATGGCTTGAAAGCTGTTACGGAATATGCTGTGTTGAACGCCAACTATATGATGCGCAGATTACAGCCTCATTTTGACCTGCCGTATGACCGCCACTGCAAGCATGAGTTTGTCTTGAGCGGACGCCGCCAGAAAAAACTGGGGGTTAGAACACTGGATATGGCAAAACGATTGCTTGACTTCGGTTATCATCCGCCAACCATTTATTTCCCGTTGAACGTTGAAGAAGGTATGATGATTGAACCGACCGAGACCGAATCCAAAGAAACATTGGATGCGTTCATCGATGCGATGATTCAGATTGCCAAAGAAGTCGAAGAAAACCCGGAGATTGTTCAAAATGCTCCACACACGACTGTTATTTCTAGGCTTGATGAAACAAAAGCGGCCAGAAAACCTGTGCTCCGCTATGTGAAGGCTGAATAACCAACTCGATTGAATTCTCATGCTTCAATTCTATCTTTCAGGCTGCCAGCTTTCTCTGGCAGCTTTTTTCGCGTTGAAAATTTGAATAAGCGATTTGAGAAACCCCCACAAAAAAGACTGAGGATAACTCGGCTACACCGGGTCGTCCTCAGTCTATAGTTGGCTTTGTTAAGATTTTAGTTCGTCATTTATTTGGATCTGACTTTGCCTGTCCATTTTTTAAAGCCGCCGTCCAATGTGTAAAGCTGCTCATAACCGCGCTTTTTCAGGAATAATGCAACACGGCCGCTGCGTGCGCCATTCTGGTCGTATAGATAAACCGGTTTATCGGAACGGATTTCCTTGTGGCGCTGTTTCATCTGGGACTGGGGGATATTTCTTGCTCCGAGAATATGGCCACCTGCGAATTCTTTCGCTTCCCTCACATCAATCAATTGAGCTTTGCGGTATCCTTCGATAAACTGCTCCTGTGACAAAGTCGTGACCGCTTTTTTGACTCGGTAATACGAAATGATCGCGTATATCAGGATAGCGATTACAAATGCGAGTGTAAAATATAAAAATTCCACTATTCTTGCCCCTTTCTATTCTCTTTACATTATAAAAGAAGAAGTGACGGATATTCAATGGCAATGTTACACTTATTAATAATTTAGGAGGCGAAGTTGTGAATTATTCAGATTGGTACTTTATAAATTCCGGTCCCTGCAGTCCTTCTTTCAATATGGCACTTGATGAAGCCTTGCTGCTTTGGCATAATGAAGGACTCATACCTCCGGTAATCCGCTTTTACCAATGGAGTCCTGCAGCCCTGTCAATCGGCTATTTCCAAAAAGTTGACAAGGAAATCGATCTGGAGGCTGTCCGAAGCCAGGGGCTCGGTTTTGTACGCCGGCCCACTGGGGGAAGAGGCGTCCTGCATGAGCATGAGCTAACCTACAGCATCATTGTCAGCGAAGATTATCCGGACATGCCGGAATCGGTAACAGCGGCTTATCGGGTTCTCAGTGAAGGCTTGTTGCAAGGGTTCAGAAATCTTGGCATGCAAGCTTCCTTTTCAGTTCCTGATACAGATGAGAAAAAAGAAAACTTGAAAAAACCGAAATCTGCGGTATGCTTTGATACTCCAAGCTGGTATGAAATGGTGGTTGAAGGTAAGAAAATTGCCGGAAGCGCCCAAACACGCCAAAAAGGTGTCATTTTACAGCATGGTGCGATTTTAATCGATCTCGACACAGAAAAGTTACTCTCCGTTTTCAAGTTCAAGGATGAGGAAACGAAAGAGAAGTTACGGATGAAAATTCCGCAACAGGCCGTTTCCATTAATTCATTGAGAAAAGAAGCGGTCAGTGTGGAAGAATGCACGACGGCTTTCAGAAGTGGGTTCCAGGAAGCATTAAAAATCAATTTAAAAAATTATGAACTGACAGAAACCCAATTGGATTTTGTCAAGCAACTCGAGAAAAAAAGATATGCCACTGACGAATGGAATTTTCGCCAATGAGGTCTTTGGGCTTATTTTTTTTGGACAAGAGCTGATATTGCTGCATTTTCTTCCAGTTGGATCCGCTCGGCAAAAAGTTATTATTGATATCAGGTTTCAATATATAGTATGATGGGAACTATAGTAATACTATATATAGTATATGACTGCATATATTATAAAGGAGGAATTGTCAAATGGTTTCCGCAACACAGCCACAATATTCACTAGACGCTAAA
>DATHVY010000210.1:0-12752 GCA_035461045.1 Planococcus sp. (in: firmicutes) | reverse complement strand
ACACCTTTAGCAGATGCTTTCGTAATCACTTCGACCCCTTTTTTCTTCAAGCCTTTTTTAACAATTGAAGTCATCTGTTTTTCAAAGCCTGCAAGGATATCTGCAGTTCCTTCAAGAATCGTCACTTCAGAACCCATATTCGCATACGCAGTTCCAAGTTCCGTTCCGATATAACCGCCGCCGATCACGACAAGTTTCTTCGGCAATTCTTCCAATGCCAGCGCGCCAGTTGAGTTGATTACGCGCTTAGTGAATTTGAAAGTCGGGATTTCGACTGGACGTGAACCCGTTGCAATGATTGCATTTTTAAATTTGTAAGTTTGTGAGGATTTATCATCCATGACTTTCACTGTGTTCTCATCCACAAAATATGCTTCACCGCGGATAATTTCGACTTTATTGCCTTTTAACAGGGATTCTACTCCCCCAGTCAATTTGTTAACAACACTGTTTTTAAAAGCCTGTGCTTTTTCAAAGTTAAGGGTTACTTCTTTCGAAACGATCCCCATATCCTCAGAATGCCGAGCTTCTTCAAAACGGTGTCCGACTGAGATCATTGCTTTTGATGGAATGCATCCAACATTCAAGCAAACTCCGCCGATATACTCTTTTTCAACGATGGTAACTTTTTGACCGGTTTGTGCTGCACGAATAGCTGCGACATAACCGCCAGGGCCTGAGCCGATGACGATCGTGTCTGTTTCGATTGGAAAATCTCCTACTACCATAAGTTTTACGCCTCCATTAATAGTAATTCTGGTTCACTTAACAAACGCTTGATGTGATTCAAAGCATGCTGTGCAGTTGCTCCATCGATCATGCGGTGATCGAAGCTTAAAGATAATGCTAACACAGGTGCCGCTACAATTTCACCATTTTTCACTACTGGTTTTTCAGCAATGCGGCCGATTCCCAAAATTGCCACTTCCGGATGGTTGATCACTGGCGTGAACCATTGACCGCCTGCAGAGCCGATATTCGTAATGGAGCAAGATCCGCCCTTCATCTCAGCAGAACTCAATTTGCCATCACGGGCTTTAGTTGCAAGCTGGTTGATTTCATCTGAAATAGCGAAGACGGATTTGCGATCAGCATGTTTGATGACCGGAACGACCAATCCTCTTTCTGTGTCTGCTGCAATTCCGATGTTGAAGTAATGCTTCTGGATCACTTCACCGGTTTCGTCATCGAATGACGTGTTAAGTGCCGGGAATTCGCGCAACGTGCTGACTAGCGCCTTCACTACATATGGAAGGTAAGTAAGTTTGATTTCTTTTTCAGCTGCGATATCTTTGAACTTTTTGCGATGTGCAACCAATTCAGTCACATCAACTTCATCCATCAACGCGACGTGAGGTGCGGTATGTTTTGAATGCACCATTGCTTTGGCGATCGCTTTACGCATACCAGACATTTTTTCACGCGTTTCAGGGAATTCTCCTTCAAATGATGGAGCCGGCTGAGCCTTCTCATCTTTTCCAGTATCAGCTGTTTCTTCTGAAACCGGAGCTTCTTCAGCCGTTTCAGCAGGTTTCTGATCGCCTTTAAGGAAAGATTCGACATCATCTTTTAGGATTCTTCCATTGGTTCCGCTTCCTGTGACCTGTGTGATATCAACATCTTTGTCACGAGCAAATTTACGGACAGATGGCATCGCAATGACACGTGCATTGGGATCCGCTTCTTTTTTATCGGCTTGAGGCTGAGCGCCAGCGCCTGTTTTACCTTCCGGTTGCGTTGCCGGTGCCGCTTCTTTATCGACATCCTGGCCTGCTTCACCAGTTCCTGATTGAACCAGTTCTTCTGTTTCTTCTGCTTCTTCTGTTTTTTCAGGGGCAGCTTCAGCTTTATCGCCGTGGTCCCCTTTGAAATTCATTTCTTCAGCATCCGGTGCATCAATGCGGATCAGAATATCTCCGACTACTGCAACAGTTCCTTCTTCGACCAGCACTTCTTCAATTGTGCCGGAAACCGGTGAAGGAATTTCGACGACCGCTTTGTCATTTTGTACTTCGACTAGCACATCATCTTCTTCGATTTTATCGCCCGCTTTAACAAACCATTTTACGATTTCACCTTCGTGGATACCTTCTCCGATATCCGGTAAACGAAATTCAAAAGCCATTGGTTTCACCCTTTCCCCTTATCTCATGCTTAAAAAGTAAGAACTTTTTTTGCTGTTTCTACTATATCCTTGGAATTCGGCAGCCAAACTTGCTCGGCTTGAGAAAACGGGAATATAGAGTCTGGCGCAGTGACGCGAAGAACCGGCGCATCCAAGCTTAAAATGGCGCGATCGGTGATTTCTGCTACAATGCTTGCGGCAATGCCTGCCTGTTTTTGTGCTTCCTGAACGACCATTGCGCGTCCTGTTTTTTCAACAGATGCGATAATCGCCGGTATGTCGAGCGGCTGAATCGTCCGCAAGTCGATAACTTCAACGGAATAATCTTCTTTTTCAAGTTCTTCAGCAGCTTTCATGCTTTCCTGAACCATCGCGCCGTAGGCAATGATCGTCAAGTCTGTTCCTTCACGCTTTATGTCCGCTTTTCCAAGAGGAATCGTGTACTCTTCTTCAGGAACTTCCTGGCGGAATGAACGATAAAGTTTCATGTGCTCAAGAAAAATCACAGGATCATTGTCCCGGATTGCCGAAATAAGCAAACCTTTAGCGTCATAAGGAGTCGAAGGAATTACCACTTTCAATCCTGGCTGAGCTGCCATCAATCCTTCAAGAGAATCCGCGTGCATTTCAGGTGTATGCACTCCGCCGCCAAAAGGAGAACGGATAGTCACCGGAGAGTTCAAGGTGCCTCCGCTGCGGAAACGCATGCGTGCCATTTGTCCGCTAATTGAATCCATTACTTCAAACACAAAGCCGAAGAACTGAATTTCCGGAACTGGACGATAACCTTGCAAAGCCAGTCCGATGGCAAGGCCGCCGATTCCTGATTCCGCCAATGGGGTATCGAACACTCGATCTTCACCGAATTCTTTTTGCAACCCTTCGGTTGCCCGGAAAACGCCTCCGTTATTTCCTACATCTTCACCGAAAACAAGAACATTTTCATCATTTTTCAGCTCTGTTTTCAGAGCGTCCGTAATCGCTTGGATCATTGTCATTTGTGCCATGGCTTACTTCGACTCCTTTGCTTTATAAATATCCATCTGTTCTTGCAGGTTAAATGGAACTTCTTCATACATAAGATCTAAAAGATCCGTGACTTTCTGTTTCGGAGCAGCATCCGCTTTCTTGATCGCAGCTTTGATTTCTTCTTTCGCCTTTTCAATTACTTCATTTTCTTTCTCTTCATTCCAAAGGCCTTTTTCTTCCAAATAAATTCGGAAACGGACGATTGGATCTTTCTTTTCCCACTCGCTGTCGATTTCAGATGTGCGGTAGCGGGTCGGGTCATCTCCAGCCATCGTGTGAGGACCATAGCGGTAACAGAACGTTTCAATCAGTGTTGGGCCTTCGCCTTTCACTGCGCGCTCACGTGCATCACGAGTTACTGCATAAACGGCTAATGGATCCATTCCGTCTACAAATACGCCAGGGATCCCTGCGGCAACCGCTTTTTGCGCAACTGTTTTGGCTGCTGTCTGCTGTTCACGAGGAGTTGAAATCGCAAACTGGTTGTTTTGTACGATAAAGATCGCTGGAGCGCGGTAAGCGCCGGCGAAGTTGATGCCTTCGTAAAAATCGCCTTGGGATGAACCGCCTTCACCTGTATATGTGATGGCGACATTCGGTTTTTTACGTTTTTGCATTCCAAGAGCCACTCCGGCAGCCTGGATATATTGCGCACCGATAATGATTTGCGGAGGCAGAATATTAAGCCCTTCAGGCATCTGGTTGCCCATGAAATGTCCGCGAGAGAAAAGGAATGCCTGGTGCAAAGGCCAGCCGTGCCAAATCAGTTGGGGAACATCACGGTATCCCGGCAAGATGAAATCTTCTTTTTCCATTGCGAAATGGGAAGCCAGCTGGGAAGCTTCCTGTCCGGCTGTTGGTGCATAAAATCCTAATCGCCCTTGGCGGTTCAGTGAAATCGAACGCTGATCGAGAATTCGGGTATAAACCATTCTGTGCATCAATTCCTGTAAATCTTCGTCCGACATTTTTGGATCCATCGCTTCGTTGACGATTTTCCCTTCTTCATTCAATATTTGAACCATTTCAAACTTTTCTTCGATTGCATTCAATGTTTCGACGGGATCAAACTGCTGTGATTTTTTTGCAGCCATAAAAGCATCTCTCCTTTTTTATCTGTATTAAAATTATTCCACATTTCGAGTAATACAATTCAATATTCCAATTCAGTATACTTTAGATAAATAACTCGGTCAATCAATGAGAACCTATCTTTCTCCAGCTTTTCCTAATATCCCAATAAATACTTTTCAGGAAACTGTGTCAGTGATTATTTCTAACTGTATTATATCAGTTTGCATTTTCGCAATCTTTTTTATAACAAGAAAAAGCAGCCACGAAGGCTGCTTTTTATTCGTTTTCCTGTAATTTTTCAATCAGTTGGGTTCTCATTTCGTTGAACTGTTCCGTTTGCTCGTTGAATGCTGTAACAGCTTCCTGAACTGCGGTGTTCTGTTCGTTTACTTCAACCGTTTTAGCTTGCAAGGTCTGAAGTTCAGTTTCTTCGTTTTGCAGCAATTCATAAAGTTCTCTCTGGCGTGCAGACATTTCTTCATACTCAGTTGCAAAGTTGGCATGTGCATCAAATCGCTCCTGCATTTTCTCTTTCAATGCATTCAAGTCCGCTGAAATTTCTGGATCATCTGTGTCTTCGATTACTGCATCGATTTCGCTGAAGTTCGTTTTTGCTTCCTCCATTGAATCTCTTTCAGTTTCCAGAAGAGCCATTCGCTCCTCAACCGAGTCAATTGCCTGTTGCGCCAGGTCGTTGACTTGCTCCTGCTCATCCTGAGTCAGTGCCATGATCGATTCGAATATTTGCTGTTCATTGCTTTCAAGCTGTTCCATTTCGACTTGGGCATCACGATACTCGCCTTCGGCTTCAAACGTATCGTTCAGCACGTTATCCAACTGTTCTTCCGGAGTAGAACCTGAACATGCGCTTAAAAGTAACACACTTGAAAATAATGTGGCTACTATTGCTTTTCTCAATTAAAAACCCTCCTTAACATACATAATTTAACTATAGTCTGTCCAAAAAAAAAACACAACATCAATTCTGCTAAATTCTTTTCTCCCCCGCTCCGATTCGCTATACTAAGATGAATGGAAGTATTCATGAAAGGATGAACAAACGTGATCTTAATGAAAGATATCATACGGGAAGGACACCCGACACTGAAAATGCGTGCCGAAGAAGTGGCCTTGCCTTTATCAGCTGAAAACCGGAAGCTGGCTGATGACCTGATGGAATATGTGATCAACAGCCAAAATGACGAGTTGGCTGAGAAGTATGATCTGCGCCCCGGAGTCGGCATCGCTGCGCCACAGGTCAACAAAGCCAAGCGAATCTTCGCCCTGCACTTTGATGAAACGACCGGTGAAGATTTGAGCATGATTGCCATAAACCCCAAAATCGTCAGCCACTCGGTTGAAAAAGCATATCTATCTTCCGGCGAAGGTTGTTTGTCTGTCGACCGCGCAGTTCCGGGGTATGTTCCAAGATACGCTCGAATTACCATTAAAGCGCATGATTTAGATGGCAAAGAGTTCAAGAAACGACTAAAGGGTTTACCCGCCATCGCTTTTCAACACGAGCTCGATCACTTGAATGGTATTATGTTCTTTGATCATATCGATCCAGACAACCCATTCAAACCAATTGAAAATGCGATTGCCATAAATAGAGACTCGGAGGAATAACCCCGAGCCTCTTTTTTTTATTTTATTGAAGGAGTAACTTTAGATCAGTTTCAAATGGCCGAACGCTTTCGCAAGACCATCGTCATCCACATGGCCAGCCACATAAGATGCTACTTTCTTCGTTTCTTCATGGCCGTTATCCATCGCGACACTGAATCCTGCTATTTCCATCATTTGGACATCATTTAACCCATCTCCAAATGCGATAGTTTCCTCAATAGTATGGCCCGTGGATTTGATCAGTCTTTCGATGCCGCTCGCTTTGCTCCCACCAGTTGGAAGAATGTCGCAGGAAACACGATGCCAGCGGACAAAACGAAGATTCTGAAAGGTATCGTGGTATTGTTTCTCTTCTTCTTCTTTACAAAAAACAAGGGCTTGATAGACTTCGTTATTCAAATAAAAACCCTTTTCTGCGGGAGGATGAGGAAATTTCAGGGTTTTGATGCTTTCGTCAATATCAGGGTGAAAGCCGATGGAGGACACCATCTTTTTCTCATTCATGAAGACCAGAGGATGATCGCGCTGTTCCGCAAATTCAACAATATTGGAAAGGCTCCCTGTATTCAAAGACTCTGAGTGGATGGGTTTGTTGCCGTGAACAATATATTGGCCATTAAACGTGATATACGTATCAATCTTCAGTTCCTTCAACAGATTCTGAATCATAAACGGAGCGCGTCCCGTGGCAATGGCCAAGTCGTGCCCTTTTTCCCGCGCTTTTACCAAGGCTTCTTTGGCAGAGTCCGGCAGTTCTTTTTTAGAGTTCAGCAACGTTCCATCTATATCAAGCAATAACAATTTACTCATATGTCATTCTCCATTCGTGTATTGTTTACCGCTATTCTACCATCTTCAAGCGACTTTACAATTGTCAGAAAAAACAGTATAATTTCGATAGGGAGTGATAGGCCATGCTGAAACGTTTGAAACGGAAACTACTCAGACGGCTGAACGGTATTATGAACAAAAAGAAAATTGCATAAGGACGCTGAGCCCTTCTTATAAATAAGAAGGGCTATTCTTTATTTTAGAACAATGTCGTGATAATATAAAGAAAGTGAATATATTTGAACGTGTAAAAAAAGGAGAGTAACCAATGATTTTTAAAGTTTATTACCAGGAAAACCGATTCGAAGTATCAGTTCGCGAAAATACCAAAAGCATTTATGTTGAAGCTTCCAACGAGCGGGAAGTCCGTCAGCACCTGAAAGATCGCAATTATAATATCGAATACGTCCAGCTGCTTGAGGATAATCATCTTGAGTACGAGCAAGCCAGCCAGGACTATGAAGTAGAAAGACTGGATCAATAAATGAAGTTTGTAAAAAATGATCAAGCAGCTGTTTTCGCACTCGGCGGACTAGGCGAAATCGGTAAAAACACATATGGTGTTCAATTCCAGGATGAAATCATCTTGATTGACGCAGGCATCAAATTTCCGGAAGACGATCTGCTCGGGATTGATTATGTTATTCCGGATTACACATACCTTGTTAAAAATGCCGACAAGATTAAAGGCCTTTTCATCACCCACGGCCATGAAGATCATATCGGCGGAGTCGCTTATCTACTGAAGAAAATTAACATTCCGGTCTACGCCGGCAAATTTGCTCTTGGATTATTAAGAAAAAAACTGGAAGAACATGGACTTCTTCGACAAACTAAATTGATTCAAATCGAAGAAGACGATGTTATTAAGTTCCGAAAAACTTCAGTAAGCTTTTTCCGTACCACTCACAGTATCCCTAACTCTTTTGGAGTTGTAGTAAAAACTCCACCAGGAAATATCGTGCACACTGGAGACTTTAAATTCGACTTCACCCCTGTCGGCGAACCAGCAGACTTATTGAAAATGGCTCAAATTGGCAGCGAGGGTGTCTTATGCCTTTTGTCTGACAGTACGAACGCTGAAATTCCGGATTTCACTATGTCGGAACGCAAAGTCGGAGAAACCATCAAAGACATTATGCGTAAAGTGGAAGGCCGTTTGATTTTTGCTACTTTCGCCTCCAATATCTATCGTTTGCAGCAGGTCACTGACGCAGCGGTAGAACAAGGCCGGAAAATAGCGGTATTCGGCAGAAGTATGGATAACGCCATGACAATCGGCCGAGATCTTGGCTATATCAATGCCCCTGAAGATGCATTTGTTGATATCCATACATTAAATCGATTGCCTGCAAACGAAGCCTTGATTCTATGTACTGGATCTCAGGGAGAACCGATGGCTGCATTGTCTAGAATCGCCAACGGAACTCATCGCCAAATCCAGATCCAACCAAATGACACCGTCGTGTTTTCATCTTCCCCGATTCCAGGGAACACTAGCAGCGTTAACCGGACAATCAATTTATTGTTCCGCGCTGGAGCAGATGTTATTCACGGTTCATTAAATAATATCCATACTTCCGGACACGGTTCTCAGGAAGAAAACAAATTGATGCTTTCATTGATCAAACCAAAATACTTTATGCCGATTCACGGCGAATACCGGATGCAGAAGCAGCATTCCCAACTTGCCATTGATTGCGGTGTTCCGGAAGAAAATACTTTCATTATGGAAAATGGAGATATTCTTGCTTTAGGCGAGAATGAAGCCAGTATTGCCGGAAGAATCCCTGCGGGAGATGTTTACATTGATGGCAGTGGAATCGGAGACATCGGCAATATCGTCCTCCGTGACCGTCGTGTCCTTTCGGAAGAAGGATTGGTCATCGTAGTTGTCAGTGTCGATATGCAAAAAAATAAAATGGTATCCGGTCCGGACATCATTTCCAGAGGTTTCGTTTATATGCGTGAATCCGGCGCTATGATTTATGAAGCCCAGCAAATGCTGAATCGCCATCTAAACAAGAAAATCCATGGCAAGAATACAGAATGGTCCGAATTGAAAACCGAAATTTCCGACGTTCTGGGACCTTACCTTTTTGAAAAAACTAAACGCCGTCCGATGATTTTACCAGTAATAATGGAAGTATAAGAAAAAGCTCATCCTCTTGTAGGGATGAGCTTTTTTCTTTATGAGAACATTTTCTTTTCGAAACGGTTGATGTCTGCATCCGAACCGATGATGATCAGGATATCTTCTGGTTCGATCACCATATCTGCCTGCGGTGACACGAGAATCTCGCGACCTCTTTTAATGGCGACGATGTTAATGCCGAATTTCGCCCGAATATCCAGGTTAATCAATGTTTTTCCAACCAACTTTTCGTTGGCCTGCACTTCCATGATGGAATGCTCATCCGAAAGCTCCAAATAATCCAGAACATTGTTGGAAAGCATATTATGCGCAATCCGGATTCCCATGTCCCGTTCTGGGTGCACCACTTGGTCAGCGCCTATTTTTCGCAGCACTTTTTCATGATAATCGTTTTGAGCTTTTACTGTGATTTTCTTCACACCTATTTCTTTGAGCATTAAGGTGGTCAGGATACTGGCTTGTATATTATCGCCAATGGCCACAATAACATGTTCAAAATTGCGGATTCCCAGCGATTTTAGAACAGCTTCATCGGTCGTGTCCGCTACTACTGCCTGAGTCGCGATTGAAGCGTATTTATCCACTCGCTCCGGATCTTTATCGATTGCCATTACGTGCGCATCCTGTTCAATCAATTCCGTTACGATACTTCCACCAAAACGTCCTAGCCCGATCACTACAAACTCTTTTTTCATATTCATCCTCCATATTTGCGATATAGCTGTATTTTATCATAGTGAACTGGTGCATGTGAGTCGAGTCATCTTCTAGGTCAGAGCTGAACTGCCTGAAAACAAAAAACCCCGCTCATCGGCGTGGGTCTAGTGGTCTTGTCGGTCTGTTTTCGCAATACTCACAGTCGATATCACTGCAAGGTTCTTCACGCCATTCGTTGCATGAGGCGCAATAACTGGCGTCAAACTCATTGTCAAAAGTTAAAGAAGACAAACAACTATGGCAATAAGTATGCACATCCATCCAATTGATGAATTGCTTGTTGTGAATTAGATACAATCCTTGCTGATCTTGTTTATAATTCATAATAGAAGGTTTCTGTACCGTCCGGTTTTTTGGATCGAGAAAAAAATTCATTTTGCTGTTCATGTGATCACTCCCAGATAATTGGTCGAGCTGCATTTCATTAAATCATACCATCAATTCGAGGTTATGGACTATTTAAACTTATATACTTCAATTCTAATTTCCATTCCCTATAATAGTAAATAGTGTTGCCTAATTGCAACAGAAAACTCATATTTTTAGAAAAAAACTTTAAAAAGCTCTTTTATGTGAACAATTGTTCAAAAAAGGCTATGCTTTGAATCGGCACTTTTTCTTGATCAGCAAATTTACGCTAGTTTAAGACCATTTGAGGATATGGAAAAAGAAATCTTTATGGTAAACTTTTAGTGACACGAAATAATAGAGAGAAGGACTTCCAATGACAGTAAAATCGAATAAATTTGCTCTTTATGTGTTGATGTTCAACATGTTCATCGCAATGAGCGGAATCGGATTGATCATCCCTATCATGCCGGCTTACTTGGACACATTTGGTGTTGCAGGCCAAGCGTTAGGTACATTGATCGCAACGTTTGCGCTGGCTCAGTTTCTCTTTTCTCCATTAGCCGGTTCGCTGTCGGATAAATATGGCCGCAAAAAACTGATCATTTTCGGTTTAGTCATCTTCGGACTTTCCCAACTTCTGTTTGGGGTTGCATCTGATTTATGGATCCTCTATCTCGCACGGTTTTTTAGCGGGCTGGGAGCCGCGTTCATGGTTCCTCCTATGATGGCTTTTGTTGCAGATATTACAACTTTCGAGGAACGCGGGAAAGGAATGGGACTTCTTGGGGCGTCCATGTCTCTCGGCTTTATGATTGGGCCTGGCTTTGGAGGTTTCTTAGCGGAAGTCAGCCTGCAATTCCCTTTCTACGTAGCTACTGCAGTCGCGTTGATCGCTGCTGTGATTTCTTACGCGGTGCTGCCTAATGTAAAACCTGTAGTCGTCTCTCCTGATAAAAAGCGGGAAACACTGCCTCAGCAGATGAAGAGATCCGTCTACACTCCTTATTTTGTCTTATTGCTGGTGATGTTCATTTTTGCTTTCGGCCTTTCAAATTTCCAATCCACCATTGCACTATACGTGGATAAAGCATTTGGATTCACCCCTAAAGAGATAGCCGCAGTCATCACGATTGGCGGATTTGTGGGAGTGATCGTCCAGACATTCGTCATCAGTCCGCTGTTCAAACGTTTTGGCGAGATGAATGTCATTCTGGCAAACTTGCTGATTTCCGCCTCCGCTATGATCGGAATTCTCTTTGTCAACACCTTCTGGACCATCTTGCTTGTTTCAGCAGTGTTTTTTACAGCCGCGGCTATTTTACGGCCAGCAATCAATACGTTGATCTCAAAGCTCGCAGGCGATGCCCAGGGCTATGCTGCGGGCATGAACAATGCCTACATGAGCTTAGGAAATATGATCGGCCCGGCCTTGGCTGGAGTTCTGTTCGATATTAATATGAGTTTTCCTTACATTACAGGAACTCTCATCCTGATTACCTGCTTCTTCATCGCAAATATTTGGTCCGTTCGCCGTCAGGAGCTTCTGCTGACGAGCCGATCTTAACCACAAAAAGAAGGCAAGACCCTATTCACTACAGGGTCTTGCCTTCTTTTTTTCAATCATAAATCTATAAAGTTTTGAAAAAGTCATGCAAAAATACCGGAACGACCGATAGGATTTTTTCGTCAGGATTTAATTTTGCATGATGTAAACCAAATGATGAATTTACTCCAGCCCAAAACATCACTCCCGGTATTTCTTCGGTGAAATATCCAAAATCTTCTCCGGTCATGGCAGCTTCGCTTCGGACTGCATGGACTCCGTTATAAGAAGAGGCAAAGTTCAAGAAATTCTCAGCCAGCTCTTCATCGTTGTTGACTTGAAGATAACTTGAGCCATAATCGATCGACACCCTGCATTCATAAGCCTCTTCAACCGATCGGCAAATCGCTTCGATCCGCTGTTTCATTTTTTTCATCGAATCATTGTTCAGTGTACGGATGGTGCCTTCTAGCCGTGCATGTTCCGCAATGATGTTCTGTACGGTGCCTGCGGTCATTTTACCGACCGTTAGCACCGCACTATCCATCGGGTTGATGTTGCGGCTGACAATCGTCTGGAGCTGCATGAGCAGAGCAGCGGCTGCAATGGCCATATCCGCCGTCAAATGCGGGAATGCTGCGTGCCCTCCTTTGCCATGCAGATCGATGAACAATTCGGATGTATTGGCAAACAACATACCGGGCTTCGTCGCCAATGTCCCGACCGGCAATTCAGGTGCAATGTGCAATGCATAAATCGCGTCAGGCAAAAAAGAAGGTTTCTCTGACTTCAACCACTCCCGGAATGGCAATGCGCCACCCGGCCCTTCTTCAGCGGGCTGAAAAAGCACCACAGCATCTTCCTCGATTGGATCGCGAACAAGTTTCTCCAGTAATCCGAGGGCAATCGACATGTGGAAATCATGTCCACAAGCGTGCATAAAACCGGGATGAGCCGACTTGAAAGGCAGGTTTGTCTCTTCTGCTATCGGCAAACCGTCGATATCTGTCCGCCAGCCGATCAGCTTTGAAGCGTCAGTTCCCTTTACCTTTACAGCAATTCCTGTTTTCCACGTGACGATCTCTAACCGTTCCTGCGGCAAGGAAGTGATGATATCCATTAAATAGCTTTGGGTCTTCACTTCCTGAAAACCAATTTCCGGAATCTCATGCAAGTCTCTGCGAATATTGATCAGGTTCATGGAATCCGCCTTACAGTTGTCTAAGTTCTTGTTTGATTTCTGTTTTTGAGCGTGTTTTCTCATCCATCAATTTCAATACGCGTGCCGGCGTGCCGCC
>DATHVY010000209.1:0-3342 GCA_035461045.1 Planococcus sp. (in: firmicutes) | reverse complement strand
CGCGCATCATCCGCCCATTTTCCGGCCGCTGAAAAACCTGCAAACAGATTTTCCACAAGGGCGCTTGTTGGAAAAGTTGATTAAGCATGATATTGCGGTTTATGCCGCTCATACTAACTTGGATGTTGCTTGGGGCGGCGTTAATGACCTGCTTGCGGATGCGCTGAGCTTGAAAGATACAAAGGTATTGGAGACAACTTATGAAGCCGAACTGGTGAAAATTTCTGTTTTTGTGCCGGAAAGCCATGAGAACCAACTCCGGGAAGCGTTAGGAAATGCGGGAGCGGGTTCCATCGGGGACTATGAATACTGCAGCTACACATTATCGGGCACCGGCCGTTTTCGTCCAAATGCCGAAGCGGATCCTTTTATCGGAGAAGCCGGTAAAATGGAGGAAACGGCAGAGTCTAAAATCGAAGTGGTCGCTCGTAAATCAGAACGTGACCGCGTCATCAAGGCGATGATCGCAGCTCATCCATACGAAGAACCGGCTTATGATGTATTCACACTGGAAAACAAGGAGTTGCCGATGGGCCTTGGCCGGGTTGGAACGTTGGAAAGCGACATGACGCTCGGGGAATTTTCTGAGTTCGTTAAAGAACGGCTGGAGGTTCCCGCACTTCGCGTGGTTGGAGACAAAGATGGAATAGTCCGGAAAGTCGCCGTGCTTGGCGGTGATGGCAATAAATATATTCAACAGGCGAAGCGGGCGGGAGCCGATGTATATGTGACTGGCGATATGTATTTTCACGTTGCCCAGGATGCATTGGCAATCGGCCTGTCTATCGTAGACCCTGGCCATCACGTAGAAAAAGTGATGATCAAAGGTGTCGCAAACCATATGGCAAAACGCAGTGACTGGAAATGTGAGTTCCTGCCGTCCGAAGTCGATACAGAACCTTTCCGGTTTATTTGATCGATCTGAAAACCCCGCTAGCCTATTGATGAAGGCTAGCGGGGTTTTTGTGTCTGCTTATTCGTTAACCGGATAAGGTTCAATGCGGGTAACAGGTTTCGGATGTTTGATTTTCGGCAAAATTTTGTTCAAGGGTACGCTGCGGTCAAGTGCATGCGTCTCCGGATTTTCCGGATCGTATTTATCAAGGAATGCCATCACTTCTTTGACGATTGGTGTTGGAGTGGAAGCGCCTGCTGTTAAAGCGACCGTTTCAATTCCTTCTAGCCACTCCAGCTTGAGTTCCGAAATGTCGGAAATTCGATATGCAGGAGTTCCGGCGATATCCTGTGAGACTTGTGCCAATCGGTTCGAGTTGTTGCTCAACGGATCGCCGATTACAATCAGCAGGTCCGCATCCACAGCTTGTTCAGCCACAGCTTCCTGGCGAACTTGAGTAGCCAGGCAAATTTCTTTATGAACTTCGGAGTGAGGGAACTTTTCTTTCAATCTCTCCATCATATGGACGACGTCCCATTGGCTCATCGTCGTCTGATTGGTAATGATGATTTTATCACTAACAAGTTCCAGCTGGTTGACATCGTCAACCGATTCCACGAGGTGGACCATGTCCGGAGCCACTCCGATAGCGCCTTCAGGCTCGGGGTGTCCGCTTTTGCCGATATAGACAATTTGGAAGCCTTCCTCGGTTTTTTCGCGGATCAAATCATGGGTGACCGTTACATCCGGACAAGTGGCGTCAATGGACACCAGTCCTTTGCGTTTGGCAAGTTCACGAACTTGCGGAGAAACACCATGTGCAGTGAAGATTACAGTACCGGTTTCAACTTTTTCCAAAATTTCCAGTCGGTTCGTGCCATCCAGCGTGATGATGCCATCTTCTTCAAAAGCATCTGTGACGTGCTTATTATGGACAATCATTCCTAAAATGTATATTGGCCGGGGCAGGCTTTCGTCCATTGCTGCGTTCTTTGCGATGACCATTGCATCGACAACTCCGTAGCAATACCCGCGCGGTGAAATTTTCTTTACTTTCATGTATGGCACTCCTTTCGCAAATCATATTCCCATTATAACGGAGACGCCGCCGCAATTCAAAAGTTGCATCACTTGAAGCTGCAGATTTATGCTATAATATACGGAGCTTAAGGAGGGAACACCATCCCATGACAAAATTTAAAGATTATTCATTCAAACCATTTTTACAAGAAGCCGTGGCGAAACTCGGATTCAACGAACCGACGCCGATTCAAATAGAAATGATTCCCCACATATTGAAAGGGTCTTCAGCTATTGGCCAATCGCACACCGGTACCGGTAAAACGCATAGTTTCATCATTCCGATCGTCGAGCGCATTGATGAAAGCAAGCAGGAAGTGCAAGCAGTGATCGCGGCGCCGACGCGGGAACTCGGCACACAAATTTACAATGAGATCCTGAAACTCGTTGAAGGATCTTCGATCGAAGTGAAATCCTTTATCGGCGGAACGGATAAACAGCGCTCGATCAATAAATTAAAAACGCAACCACAGATCGTCATCGGCACACCAGGCCGTTTGAAAGATCTTGTGAACGAACAGGCATTGCTGGTCCACACAGCTAAAATACTGGTTGTGGATGAAGCGGACCTGGCATTTGATATGGGCTTTATTGAAGAGATCGATCAAGTGGCTTCAAAAATGCAGGAAGATTTGGAGATGTATGTTTTTTCTGCGACCATCCCGGAAAAACTGAAGCCGTTTTTGAAAAAATATATGGAGTCACCGGTTCACATTAAAATCGGCGACAAGCGCCCGACAGCTGACGGATTGGATTTTTATCTGGTTCCTGTCCGCAGCAAAAAGAAAATGGACCGCCTGCAGGAAGTGATGCAAGTGATCAATCCTTACTTGGCGATTATCTTTGTCAATACACGGACCAATGCTGATTATGTAGCAGACGAACTGGCAAAAGCAGGGATTCGTGTAGGCCGTGTCCATGGTGACTTGGCTCCACGTGAACGTGTGAAAATGATGAGACAGATCCGCGACTTGGAGTATCAATACATTGTCGCAACAGACCTGGCAGCACGGGGGATCGATATTGAAGGGGTCAGCCACGTCATCAACTATGAACTTCCGGAAGATCTGGAGTTCTTTATTCACCGCGTCGGCCGTACGGCACGCGCTGGTCTGAAAGGACTTGCCATCACGCTGTTCAAGCCGGAAGAAGAAGATGCCATTGTCCGCGTCGAAAAAATGGGAATTCCGTTCGAGCAGAAAGACATCATCAAAGGCGAATTTGTTGACTTGAAAGAACGACATGGCCGGAAAACCCGTGTCAGAGTTGAAAATGCGGCGGATGCCAGAGCAAAAACAATGGTCCATAAACCAAAATCGGTAAAACCGATGTACAAAAAGAAGATGAAGTGGAAAATGGAAGAAATC